>NZ_QRWO01000035.1:0-20623 GCF_003459655.1 Collinsella sp. AF19-1LB | reverse complement strand
AACAACTATTCGGGCAACTCTTGTCTTGGCATTGGCAGCCTTTGGTGGGAGCGATCGGTGAGTCCGTACCGCTCCTACGCCTTCCTCCTTGTCAGTGCCGACGGCGATCCGTCGGCCGGCCGCGTTGCGGCGGGCTCGTATTGCGTCTGTCCCGCTTTCTCCTTCTAAATCCATCTGCATCTATTGAAAAGCCTGCGCAATCCCGCGTGAGCTTTTCTTTTCGACATCCCCCCGCCGTTGCCGCAGCGGCAGTACGTTATTGGCAGGCATTGGGGTTCGGTATGTTTGGCATAGAAGATCATCAACATACTGAAGGGGTAGGTATGGATCAAGTCATCGATGCCATGATGCCGTTCTTTACGCTTGCTATTGTCCTGTTTGGCATAGAGACCGTGTTCGATATGTTCTGGCGCGAGCATAAGAAGGCCCAGCGGGAGCGTGAGCGTGAGAAAAAGCGGGAGAAGCGGCGACAGGAGTACCAAGACCGCCGCATGGCGAACGATGCCGAGCATGCGAAGGTTACCCGAGCCATACGATATGACGTCCTGCGCCGCGACGGGTTCAAGTGTGTAAGGTGCGGACGCGGTAGCGCCGACGGGGTCAAGTTGCACGTCGACCATATCGTCCCCGTCTCGCGCGGCGGTAAGTCGGTTATGGACAACCTCCAGACCCTTTGCGAGGACTGCAACTGCGGCAAGGGAAACAAGTACGTTGAATAGGAGAATCGGATTATGTATCAAACGGTAATCGGCTCGGACGGCAAACTGCATCTCGAACGGCAATTCGGCCACCAGAGGATCGACCTTACCACGGGAGACGTCAAGACGGTCATCCCGGGGTTTGGAGGCATGAACACCGTCATCGATGGGAACGGCACCCATACCGAGATGCAAATCGGTAACATGCGCCAGACGATCGGCAAGAACGGGTTCGACTGGACGCTGTAGGTGGGGTCTGCCGCTACAAATCTGTTTCTAATCGTACGGTATGTTGATTCTGCTCTGATGCTATCTTCGGGACGGGCGGAATCATATTGAACGGGGGTCAGAATGACCCTACTTAAGTTTTACGGTCGGCTGGGTTAAGTTTTGGCTTGTACAAAATCTCAACTCAACGGGCGGCTACTTATGAATACTTACAAGGACGTAACCCGCAGGGAACAAATCGCAGGACGTGACATCGAATCCGGGGACAAGGAACTCGGTGTCCGCATCTGGCGAATCATGCGAAAAAAGGGTCTGAACCAGAGTTCGCTCTCGGAGGCCTCTGGAGTATCCAAGAACATTATCACTCGCCTACTGACGGGTCGCAGAATGACCTCCTTCGAGAATATCGAGAGGATCGCCACGGTGCTCGACGTCTCGCTTGACGAGTTCAGGCCACCTGCACATCGCCCGCGTAAGGAATTTGCGGGTTCAGTCCAGGCAAAGCAAGGGAACAAGGTCGATGCGTCTCGTTCGAATGATGAGCGCGACCTCGAACCTGATGGCATCAACCTCTATAAATAGGAAGCGATTTCGTGAAGAAGTATTTCGTGCTGGTCAATAAGGAAGGCCTGCCATATATCTCCATCAAGCGAGAGCCGAACGATTGCCCGCTCGTCGGCATCTGCTCGGATTTGGCAAGCGCCAAGTCGCTCATGAAGGCATTTCTCGAGTCGCGCGACAAGGGGAAAGGCATTAAGCCAGAATAGCGCGAGATGATTCCAATAACAGTGTTTTAACGGTCGGCCGATACAGTCGACCGTTTTTTATTGGCTCCCCTTTCTGGCGGTTCTCTAAAAACCACCAAGTTATGAAGGAATGTGATTGCCGCAGCGGCACGACATAATTTCTCACTTGACGGAGTCCGATTATGTTCGCCGAGGGAGCGCGCCCCTCGCCTTCTATCGTTCTCAACTGAGAGGATTCATCCAATGGAATTCGTCAACTCCGCCTGCGCCCACGCCGTGGTCGCCAAGAACCAGCTCAAGAACAAGCTCGTGCGTGACTTCCGCGCCGCCCGTGCCGGCGAGCTGTCCGGTCAGGGCCTCATCGAGTACGTCCTGATCATCGCCGTCATCTCGCTCGTCGTCGTCTTCGCCGGCCCCGCCGTAGCAGGTGCCATCCGCAATCAGTTCAACAAGATTGCCACCACCCTGACCACCGGTACCACCTCCGGTTTCGGTGCCTAGTCGCCAAGACTTCGTTTCTGCCTGATGGGTGAGACAGACCGTCAAGCCCGTCAGGCAGATTTGCTCTGTGTATTTCCGCTAGAGAGGAACACTCCAATGGATTTCGTCAACTCCGCCTGCGCCCGCGCCGTGGTCGCCAAGAACCAGCTCAAGAACAAGCTCGTGCGTGACTTCCGCGCCGCCCGTGCCGGCGAGCTGTCCGGTCAGGGCCTCATCGAGTACGTCCTGATCATCGCCGTCATCTCGCTCGTCGTCGTCTTCGCCGGCCCCGCCGTCGCAGGCGCCATCCGCAATCAGTTCACCAAGATTTCCGAGACCTTGAACACCGGTACCGGTACCGGTTTCGGTGCCTAGTGGCTGAGCTGCTTGTGTTATTCGGCACCATCCGTTTCCCAAAGACGGCCGGTGCCTTTTCTTTTTAGACAGAGACCGACAGGAGACCCTATGACCGCAATCAATGGAGTAATAGGAGGTATCGGCGCGGTGTTCATCCTTGCCGGAGCCATCTTCTCGCTCGCGGCGAAGAAGCGTGATGCCGAGGAAGTCGATACCGCACAGATCCATGCCATCGAGAACGGTCTTGAGACGGACGCCGAGTGGGTCGAGGAGATCCGCGACGGGGCGTTCAAGGGGCTCGTCAGCCCTTCTGTCGCCCGCGCCGCCCGCTCCGCCTGCGATTTCAGCGATGAAGACCTCGTAGGTATCGAGAAGTCCTATAAGTTCTGGGGCGGCCGCGAAGACGGCCGATTCGATACGGGCTGCTCGGATTGGCTGCTGGGAGTCGGCCTTGTCGGCGGCGTCGCCGCCGGTGCCATCGCCAGCGCCTTGACAGAGCCCGCCTTCGGCTTTTGGATCGCCACGTTCATCAGTATCTGCGTCAATGATTTCAGGTACCGCCGTATCGACCTCTACTCCATCGGCTTCCTCGCCCTCTTCGGACTTCTCATGGGCGGCGGTGCGGATATCCCGCAAAGGATCGCCCAAGGGCTTTGCCTTAGCGCGGTGCTGTACCTCGCCGCCGGCGGTGCGAAATTGGTTTGCGGAAAAGAGGCTTTCGGCTTGGGCGATGTCCTGTTGCTCGGAGCCGTTGGAGCTTCGGCGACGTATAGCTCTTCTGCGCTTTTGGCTGGGTGCCTTACCCTGCTCGCCGAATGTAGCGCCACGCTTGCCGTCCTCAAGATCAGGAAATCGGACACGGCTTTGCCCTTCGCTCCCCTCGCCTTTCTTCCCGCCCTCGCCTTCGTATTAGCTGCGTGATGCCATGAAACGATATTCAAATAGCCATCGATTTAAAGGGCAGTCCCTCGTGGAGTTCGTCCTGTGCGCCCCGTTGCTCATCGTCATGCTGTTCGCACTGCTCGACGGGTCGGCCTACTACCGCAGCGCCATGTGCGTGCGTACGGCCGCCACCGAGGCGGCCACGTTCTACACGAAGCGGCCCGATGCATCCGATGCCGATGTCAAGGCCCATGTACTCGCTTGCGTCAAGGGAACCGAAGGCATCGAGTTCTCCTTCAGCACGGAGGACGCCGGCACTGCGGAGAGTAACTATACGATGCGCGTCAAGCAATCCAGCGGCTGGAAGACTGCGGACGTGAAGACCGTTACGAAAAGCAAGGCGTTCACCTGTAAGAAGACCATTAAGACCTTTCTGCCCTCGCTTTTCGGCGAGGGGAATACCGCCACCGCCACGGCAACCGTGGTGGGCAGCTCCTCGGAAGAAGGTGTGCTGCGATGAGATTCCATCAGCTTCGCGGCCAGACGACCGTAGAGTTCGCCTTTGCGGGCATCTGGCTCATCCTTTTGATGATGGCCGTGCTGTGCTTCGGCTTCATCACCTTCCAGAAGTCCTCGTTCGACTACCAGGTATCGCATATGGCAGACGAGCTCCCCAGCGGTTGGGAGTCTATGGATGCCAAGCGGGTCGTGAAGAGCTGCGTCGCGGCCGCCTCGGGGCTTTCCGAGGACGATATCGAGGTCAACTCCGCCGAGATCCATCTCGAGGACAAAGGCAGCACCGACCTCGGCAACAGCACTGCAGTTCAGCTCGGAAGCGAGCTGAAGACGACGACCGCCAGCTATCTCGACATCAGCGCCGATATCACCGTCCACCTGGGTCGAGGTATCGGATTTGCGGGTGCCGGCGGTATCCCCTACCGGAGATCCGTCAGGCAGAGCTTCACCGTCGAGCGCCGTTGGGAGGTGGCATAGATGGAACGATTCGGCAAGGAAAGCACACGCGGGCAGGCGCTCGTGATGTTCGTCCTAGTCGCCGCCGTCCTCGTAATGGTGCTGGGGTTGGCGATCGATGCGTCGGGCGCTTGGTGGAAATCGCAGCGGCAAAACGATGCGATTGAAATCGCCAAGGAATCAGCCCTTTCGCGCAGCAACGAAATCAAGTTCAATGCCACGGATTCGACCCGCGCCCTCGACGAGATCATCTATTCATCCCTGACGGAGAACCTTCGCGACCTCAGCAGCTCAGAGGTCTCCGTGACCTCGTGGGAGGTACCAGAAACCAAGACCGGCAGCATGAACAGGCTTATCGGAGTCGAGGTCTCGGTTACCGGCACGTACAGGTGCGTTTTCGCCCAGACGTTCGGGTTCGCCTCGGTCCCCGTCAAGAACACCATCACGTTCACCATCAACCCGTATTCATCTACCGAGGTTTGGCGGCAGAACTCCGCCGGCCATGGCTGCAGGCTGGTCAAGTCCGCAGACAAGTCGGTGGGTCAGGAAACCTATACGACGCTCAGCATGGCCTCGGATATCTCCGATGCGCTGAACGATGCAATTAACAAGGGACTCGCGGAACTCTCGTGAGTGCCGGAGCCATAAGCGATGATACAGGCGCTCGCGCCGCCGGAAAGGAACACCATGTTCAACAAGAAGGATAAGGATCCCATTGAGCCTATGGAGGGCGAGGAGGTCAAGAAAAAGGGATTTCCCGCGTTCGGTCGCAAGAGGGAGAAGGACCCTGCGGCAAAAATCGTGACGCCCGAGAAACGCCGCCGCCAGCTCTCTTGGCTCTGCGGTGCGTGCGCTGCGGTCGCGGTCGGCTCGCTGGCATTTGCGGCCGTGGAGTTCACCGTAGCCCAGGATACGGTCGCAAAAAGCCAGGCGGACATGATCGAAATCGTCGTTCCCAAGGAGACCATCAAGGCGGGAACCCCCATCACCGCCGACATGCTCGAGGAGGCGCAAGTGCCCAAGCGCTACGTGCCTGCCGATGCGGCCGATGGGTCGAGCAAGTCCGATCTTATCGGCAAGGCTCCCGTCGGCGACTTGTCGGCCGGCGTGCCGATTTCCATGGGCACCGTGCAGGGTTCGTCCAATCCGTCGTCCATCTCGCTCGCGCTCGCTTCCGGCCATGTCGCGCGAACCTTCTCGCTGGATGCCGCCGCCAGCATGTCGCCGCTGCTCAAGCCGGGCGACTATGTCACCGTGACCGCGACCTTCAAGTCCGGCAACGGCTCCACGCAGCAGACCGTCGCCTACCAGAACGTCAAGGTCCTCGCAACCGACGCCACGCTCCAGAGTTCCGACGGCTCCTCTCAGAGCGCCGGCTACTCGACCGTCACCCTTGAGCTGACGCCCGAGCAACTCTCTGAAATCGGCACCGCCGATTCCATCAGCCTCGCCGCCCAGCCGCTCAGTGAGAACCCGAAGGACGATTCCGACCCCGATGCCCTCGATGCGCAGAGTGATAGCGATTCCGGCACCGCGCCCGTCGTGGACGCAGATGATACCCCGGCTGAGGAGTAAACATGCTCGATAAGATGTACGACAACGCCGTCGCCGAGGTCATGTCGCGATGCGCCAACGACCTGCAAAATCAGGTGGCCCTCGTCGGAGAGGTGTCCGACGGCATCGAGCGCCTGCAAGACCGCGCCCTCGCATACGTCAGCCGCTCGCCGGCCTTCGAGGACGCGGATGAGGACGTGAAGCGCCAGGCGGCCAAGTTCGTCGTAGACGACCTGTTCCAGCTCGGCCCCATCGAGGAGTTGCTCTGGGACCCGGAAGTGTCGGAAATCATGGTCAACTCGCCCGATCAGGTCATGGTCGAGCGGCGCGGCAAAATCACGCCCTCGGGCGTACATTTCTTCGATGAGGAGCATGTCCAGAGAACTATCGCACGAATCGTCTCCTCGGACGGGCGCAGGTGCGACAACCAGAGCCCGCTTTGCGACTGCATGCTGCATCGCACGGGGGCGCCGTTCGACGGCAGCCGCGTCAACGCCGTGGCCTTCGGTATCGCAAAACATTGGACGCTCGACGTCCGTAAGTTCCGCAACGACGCCCTCACGCCCGAATCGCTTATCGCCAACGGATCCATGGACGAAAACATGGCGGACTTCCTGCAGGCACTCGTCCTCGCACGCATGAACATCGTCATCGAGGGCGGCACCGGTTCGGGCAAGACCACACTGCTCAACGCGCTCTCCAACTTCATCCCCGACGGCCAACGCATCATCACGGTCGAGGACACCGCCGAGCTCAACTTGGCGAAGAGCCACGTCCTGTCGCTCCAGTCCCGCCCCGCCAACAACGAGGGCAAGGGCGAGATCACGCTCCAGCAGCTGGTCATCAACACGCTGCGCCAGCGCCCCGACCGCATCGTCGTCGGCGAGTGCCGAGGACCGGAAGCGTTCGACATGCTCCAGGCCATGAACTCGGGCCATGACGGCTCGCTCACGACCACGCACGCGAACAATCCGCGTGCCGCCCTCGACCGCCTGCAAAACCTCGTGCAGATGAGCCGCGCGGGCGCGAACATGCCCCCCGATGCCATCATGAAGATCATCACCGAGGCGGTGGACTTCGTGGTCGAGATCAAGCGCCTCCCCGATGGCAGCCGCCGCGTCAACAACATCTGCGAGGTCTGCGGCATGCAGGGCAATGTGCCTACCGTCGGCTCCATCATGAAGTTCCAGAAAACGGGCGTCGATTCCAACGGCCGCATCAAGGGGGAGTTCCGCCCCACCGGCTCGCGCATCGTCTCCGAGGACCATAAGGAGCGCTTCTACTCCAACGGTGTCGAGATTAAGCCCAGCTGGTTCGACAACGGAGGGTTGTGGTAGCCATGAACCAAACTCTGGTCAGCTATTTTTTCTACGGCGTCACGTACGTCCTGATCATCGCGGTGCTGACGCTGTGCGTCATGGCGCTTCTCGTCTCCAGGCAGCTGCGCGTCCTCTCCGAGCGCCGCAACGTCTACCATGAGGGCGAAGAGGTTTCCAAGAAGAAGCATTCCAGCATCCTCGTCGAACTCCGTGAGGTCGCACGCCAGCATATCGAGGGCAGCGGCGTGAAGTTCTCCTTGAACGAGTTCATGAGCATCTGGGCGGCCTGCACTGCGGTGCCGCCCCTGCTCGGCATCGTCATGGGCATGAACGCGGCCGCCGTCATGCTGCTCGCGGCCCTCGGGGCATTCCTGCCGCTGTTCTTCCTGTCTGCCAAGAAGAAGCACAGCGAGAAGCGATTCGAGGAGCTTCTGGGTCAGACCATGCCGCTCATCTCGGCAAACCTTCGCGGCGGCGCGATGCTGTCGCAGGCAATCCGCCCCGTCGCGGAGAACATGGACGAGCCCATCAAGAGCGAGTTCGAACAGCTCCGCCGTGACATGGACCGCGGCATGCCCGTGGACAAGGCGCTCGACAAGTTGGCCGAGCGAAATAATTCCGCCGACCTCAAGCTGTTCGCCTCGGCTGTCCGCGCCCAGATGCGTACCGGCGGCTCGCTGGCGGATATCGTCGACTCGGTGGGCAGCACCATCCAGCAGCGCTGCGAGATGCGCCAGATGGTCCGTTCCCGCACCTCGCAGGCTCGCTTCACGGCCATCCTCATGGTCTGCGTGCCGCCCGCGCTGGGACTTGTCTTCTATATCGGCAACGACATGTACCGCGAGTTCTATTCGAGCGCCATGGGACTGGTCGTCATTTGCATCTGCGCCCTGCTCGAGATCCTCGGCTATTTCATCGCCAACAAGATGCTCGACATCAAGACCGACTAGGAGTGCTTCATATGATCGTAGACGGAACAACTATCGGCCTTATCGGCGCGGGGTCGCTCGCGGCGGGTCTCAGCACCACGCTGGCGGTGCAGAAGAAATTCGGCATCGAGGTGCGCAACCTCAATCAGAAGACGCTCAAGCAGCGCAGCGAGGAGATGCAGGACCGCTTCAAGTTCGGCCAGCCGTTCCAGGGGTCTGCCCTCTTCGGTGCCATGTCGCGTGAACAGGAGGAGCGCCAGCGAGATGCAATCAAACGCTCGGGCCTTAAAATCTCGGCGCTGATGTTCTGGGCCTCCAAGATCATCTGCATCGCCGTCGGCATCATGGTCGGCGTGCTTATCGGCACCAAGCTGAACGGACTTGCGACCGTTGCGGCTGGCGGTCTGGGCGGCATGGTCGGGTATATCCTGCCCGAGCTCTACCTGCTCCAGAAGCGCCGCGAATGGCGCAATAACATCGAGCGCGAGCTGCCCAATGCCCTTGACCTCATGTCCATCTCGATGGCCGCAGGCTCAACGTTCGACGATGCCGTGCGCACGGTGGCCGAGAACTCCGAGGGAGCGCTTGCCGAGGGCTTCCGCGACGTACTGGCCAACGCCCGCTTCATGGATATCACCGATGCGCTCAAGCAGTTCGCCTCTAATGCCGGCGTGCAGCCGCTCACCATCTTCGTGGCCTCGCTTATCCAGGCGCGACAGACCGGAGCCGAGTTCGTCGAGGTGCTCGAGAACCAAGCGCAGACGGTGCGCACGTATCGCAGGCAGAAGCTGGAGGAGGAAATCAACAAGATCGGCACCAAGATGCTCATCCCGATCATCTTCCTGATCTTCCCCGCCCTGTTCGGCGTGCTTCTGTCGCCTGCAGCCATGTCGGCTATCCTGGCTATGGGCAGCCTGTAGGAAAGGGGGTTTCAGATGCTCGATGCTATCGAGTCGGCCCTGCTCGGTCTTCTCGTTGTCTTGCTGGCGTTTATCTGGCTCGTGCCCATTGCCGGCAAATGGAAGGTCTATGGGAAGCTCGGGATGCCCGGTTGGTATTCGATTGTCCCGGTCTATGCCGACTACAAGCTGTGCGAGCGCGTGCATCGCGGCGACGGTACAAGGACGTTTCTCATGGCGTACCTTATCGTGCTTATCTGCTCGTGGGTGTTTTGCTGGGTCGATATGCTTAGCTGGGTGCTTGCATTGGTTCAGCTCGTGATGAATATCATCGTGCTTAACGACCTGTCCCATGCTTTCGGAAAGGAGACCGGCTACACGATCGGGCTTGCCATCGCTGGGTTCATCTTCTGGACGATACTCGGGTTTGGTTCCAGCGAGCCTGTCGATCTGGATAGCGATTCGGACGATGAGTTCTAGGGGTTAAGAGGGATAATAACAAGTAGCTGTGCCGCGGGGCGCCATTTTGGGCGCCCCTTTTGTTTGGCTGGGTGGATGCTAGATAGTTGCGTGTAGCCCTGTAGGGTTGTAGCCCTGTAGCGGTGTAGCTAGGTGGACTAGGTGTTGCACGGCAATAAGCGGTTGTCTGCGTTAAACATCTTTCTGATGTCAAGGAAATGGGCAAATTATCTTGATGAAAGATGGGCGGGTTCTACTTGTGTCCCGTTCGGAGTTGAGTAATGGGCGGGGCTTGAGAATCGAGGAAGGAAATGAATCCCCTTGATTTAGGAGATGAGCCGGATGGGTTCTCAAATCACTAAAATCCCCTCTATCTGCGGAGACCAATACCCTGGTATCGGATATCAGGTGGATTGCGGCGAGTCGGTTCGCGTTGCGATGGCGTGGCCTTCTGCTTCTGCCGGCGGCTGGCGCAGCCTCACCATGGAGGTACCGAAAAAGCTCAGCCTTGAAACTGAGTTGAACGGCGTTTCGGTGGAGACGCTCTTGAAATCCGCAGGTGAGCTATTCGAAGATAACGACCTTGATGGGTTCAGGCAATTCGAGCAAATGCTCGGGGATAAGTTGCCCAGTACGGTCGTACGGCTATTTGCCCGCTATGCGCCCGTCGATTTGACTTACGCGGGCAACGCGGAGGCATGTCGCGCTGAAATCGAGGAATTTCTCGGTGGAGATATCCCCGAGCTCGAAACTGGGGACACGGTAATAGCATCTGGGAAATTCCGCGCCGTACTTGTGCCTGTGGGCTCCGATCCCGTTGCCATTGGAATCGACAGCGGGCAAGACATTATGAATCACGTTGGAGGTTTCTTCAACGAGGCTACGGGAAACATGCCCTGCGATAGGGGCAAGGGAATCGTGCCGTTGGATGTCTTTCCATTCAATGTCTCGATATACGTCAATGGTAGGACTATCTCTCCTAATAGGTCTCTTTCCGTCCCTCAGTCTAACTGTCAACCTAATCGTGCCTTCTACGCAACCGAGAGCATGGAAAAAGAAGGCTGCCGTTCTTCAATCGATGGCAAACCCGTGGTCGCAGGCCTGCCCATGTCCGTGCTTTACGGAAATATCGTCGTCAATGGTTTCAATCCCGACCGCGCTTGTGACAGGTCTCTCACTGATGGCGAGATGATGGATGTTATGAACTACTTCCAGCGCGAGAGCCCTCGCGACAGCGGGCGCGAAGTAGCTCTTGTTGTCCAAAACGGTCTGTATGGCGAGTTGAGGGAGTCGCTTACTCATGACTCTCCTAGCTGTCCAGATGTCCAAGGCAAGTGCGATAGCAGCGAGTCGATTGATGACCTTATGGCGCAGGCGGTCGAGGTTGCGGACGATGGCGAGATGAGCCTTGAGGTCAATCTGGACAACGTGGACCGTTAAATGCGAATCATCGAGGAGGAAACTATGTCTATAGAGAGTGACCGTGCCGGAACGAACACCACCAGTGTCGATGAGTGGCGCGATGGGATGGTCGAGCAAGTTTCGGAATACATGGACAAGATTAAGGATCTGGATGCGAAGGAAGTAGTAGGTGCAGACACGGTATTCGAAGAGGCATTCGAATCGATCGGGGATAACGCGACCGATGCGGTAATGGACATGTTGGACGTCTATACGCACTCGGACACTTCTGGTCGTTCGGCTATCGCCGAGGTGTTCCATGCACTCACGGGCGCAACTTTCGACTACTTCCTCACGCAGGCATCGGATGCATGCCAGCAGACGCTCTGCTTGGTTGAAGATGAATCGCTCGATGAGCTCATGGCGCAGAAGGTTGAGGACTATCGCGCTGGCAGGCTTGAGACCTACAGCATCGATGAGGTAAGGGCGCATTGTGGCTTGTCCAATGATGAGCGCTAAGGGATTAGAATAATAACAAGCTGCTTTGCTGCGGGGCGCCATTAAGAGCGCCCCGTTTGTTTTGCCAAGTGTATGGCGGAAAGCCTTGTAGGCGTGTAGCCCGGTAGCCGGGTAGCGGCGTAGCGAGGTTGGTCAGGCTACTTGTGTCCCCAGGTGGGGTGTAGAGGTAGCAGGCGTTTATGTTCGAGATAGATTGTCCGAGCGTGAATGGGAGCTATCTATGGCCAAGAAAACCTATGGCAAATATTCCGGTAAGAGCCCGACTGAGAAGCTGACGGATGCACGGCAGGCGCTATTCGATGCGCTTCTGGCGGATATGGAGCGTGAGGGTTCCCGATGGGTCAAGGAGTGGTCGTTCCCCCATCCGCCTATGAACGGCGTGACCGGCAAGGGTTATGGGCCGCGAAATACCGCTATGCTCATGTACGCCATGAGGGACGGCGGGTTCAGGGACCCGCGATTCGCCACGTTCAAAATGGCATCGGATAAGGGGTGCCACATCATCAAGGGATCGCATGGCTATCCTATCGAGCGTTGGAAGCGCATGCTCGTCAGCAAGACGGATCCGACGGCCCGACTCAAACAGCCCAAGACCGAGGAAGAATGGAAAATCGCGCTCGCGAATCCCGAGTATAAGGAAGAGCCGCGCTGCGTCGGCACGTTCACGGTGTTCAACGCCGAGCAGATGGAGAATACGGAAAACCTCGTCTCCGTCGAATGCTTCAAGCCCATCGAGCCCGATCGCGTGGCCGACGGCATCGTCAAGGCATCGCCCTGCCCCGTAATCGAGACACCGAACGCTGAGGCGTTCTACCTGCCGGGCGCAGACAAGATTTACGTCCCGCAGCGCAACCAGTTCACGAACGTCGAATCGTTCTGCCGAACGCTGCTCCACGAGATGGGGCACGCCACGGGCCATCCGAGCAGAAACAACCGCGAACAGTGCGGACTGAAGCAGGATCGACAGAAGTACGCCTTCGAGGAACTCATCGCCGAGCTCTCGAGCGTGTTCACCGCGAACGCCATCGGTCTCGATCTCCGCAACGTCGACGACGACAAACCCCTTGCCGCCAACGAGGTTGATGCCATGTCGAACTCGGCCGCCTACCTCAAGAGTTGGTCCCAGGAGTTCAAGGATCCGGGCGGCGAGCTACTGAAGGCCGCATCGCGGGCGAGCAAGGCGACCGATTACCTCGTGAAAGACTGCTTCATCCCGAAGCTCGGGAAGGACTACTTCAAGTCCCCAGAACTCGCTACCGAGGCAGTAGCCGACGTCGATATGGGGCGCGGCGGTGAGTTCGAAATCGAACAGGACGGCAGTGAGTTCAGTCTCGATGAGCTGTGTGAGTCCAAATGCGATGAAGCGGACATCGCCAACGGCGATGTTGAGGTGCCGATGACGCCGCGCTGCGGGGAGGAGCGTTAGACATGAACGATGGCCTGAATATCAATTCGTTTGACGAGCTTAAGGTCGCGCTGGACAACGCTCTGCGCAATGGCGCGGCTTCACCTGAGGCGGCAGATTACCTGATGGAGCGATTCGAAGTTCTCTGCATGGATATCGACAACGTGTTTCTCGCCATATCCGCCAATGACATCAAGGAGGAATATCCGAACCTTACGATGGATGAGGCTCGCGAGGTGCGTGATAGCGCCAACGAGAACCTTTGGAACTCGGGTGGATATGACGACATCAACGATGTGGCTTGGGGTCAAATCGAGGCTGAGGTGAAGAGCGTCAAGGATATAGGCTGCGTTTCCCACGGCAGGGAGACATGCCTTGATGAGCTTGCTGAAACATACGGCGAGAATGACGCCTGCCACAACGGGGACGGTCTGTGCGATGCAGGCACACACGCCAGGTAGATGCTACTTTCGTCCCTTGCCGTGACTCTGGCAGTTCGAGCTTCATGCTAGTCAGTAAGTTATCAATTCGCGTGATGGAGGAACCATGAGCGAGCAGAACAACATGAACAAGGGCAAGGTCCGTATCGATTTCCCCCCGAAATGGGTGACCGCCGAGAAGGCCAATGGCGAGCCGTACACCATCTCCAACGGCAAGGGCGAGTCTTGGCCTGCCGTCAAGTGCACCCTTCCGAGCGGCACCAAGGTCGATGGCAAGGACCTCTCCGGCTTCAGCTTCACCACGTTCCAGAAGCCGTGGAACAAGACCGATATCGAGGCTGGCAAGGGCACGGGTGTCTTCGTCAATGCCGATCGCAATGTGAGCCTCTTCAAGTACGATCAGGACGGTCAGCGCCACGATGAGTCCGTGGAGCCGCAGAAGCTCTCCGATGCCGTCGAGGCCGCCCGTGCGGAGTACCGCGAGCAGCACCAGAGCCACGACCGCTCCCAGGAGCAGGAGACCGGTCTCGATGAGCTGTGTGAGCAGAAGACCGCTGAGGCCAATGAGCGCGAGAGCGGCTCTCAGGACCGCAGCTCCCAGAACGTCCAGCGCTAATCGCCGATAGCCATTGGATGCGGGGAGGGACGGATAGCCGTCCCTCCCCTTTTCTTTTGGCGCGAAGGCTACTTTCGTCCCCCTTGCGGCGTGTGCGGGACCTCAAAAGTACGCTGGGATACATCAAGTAATCAGAGAGATGGAGTAGCTATGTCAGAGGTAAAGCCGAGCATTGCCGAGCTGTATGAGTTCGGCGAGCTGGACATGGAGCTCGTGAACAAAATTGCCCACAACGAGCTGGATAAACGTAAAGGCGATACCCGTAGCCCGGTATATGCACTCGCATACGAAAACATCGACTGCTATGCCGATTCCGGATGCAGCGAAATAATCGAGAATTATGTTGCTGTTCTCGATTCTCAATTGACTGCCGAGGATTACGGCGGCGGCAAGATTTCTTCTGAGTTCATACTCGGTTCTGCTATCGCTCTTGGTGCGGCAGCTCAAGCTCGAGCTGATATTGAATATTTCGACCAGGAGTTCAAGCTGCCGCCCTCGAGAAGGTGGCCGTTAGTCTTGCGGAAGCAGAACAGCGCATCGAACGGGACGATCTCGCCGCGGGAATCGCATTCAACGCGGGACTCGAGATGGGATATATCGAGGGCAAACGAGGGGAACAGGGTCTGGATGATATCTGCACCGCGAAAAGCGAGGAGGCCGACCTTATCTCTGGCGGTGATGAGGTCAGTCGCGTTGGAATCGAAAACGAAATTTGACAGTCTAGGAAACGAAAAATAGGGAGAACGATATGAACGGTGGGTCTTGCAGCCTCTATATCGAGGGTAAGGGAAAGGTTTCCGTCAACATCGATGGGCATCCGAGCATGCCCCGTATGAGTTTTACCGGAGTTCAAGGACGCGGGGCCGTCGGTCACAGCCTTGCCCGCGTATGCGAGGAAAAGGCCGCCATTCGGTGCGCCCTGCGCAGTGCGGGGTTCGAGATTCCAAGGGCTAACGTCCGCATCGACATTGACGAGTCCGCATACGAGTTCGGACATATGTGCATCGAGAATGCCTGCGCACAGGGCATCGCCATCGCGAGCGGTCAGGCGGAGATGCCCGAGGGCGGCCGCGTGGCGGCCACTCCAATCGAGATCAACGGTTCGACGCTTCGCCTGGAGCCGATTAAGGACGGCATCGAGCGCGGGTTGGATGACCTTTGCGATGAGAAGCAGGCCGAGGCGGTTTTGGTCGAGGGGACGGCTGACCGCGATGGGCAGTTTGAGCATAAGGAGAGCGGACGATGAGCAAGATCGCAAACATCAGGGTCGACGTCGCGGCGAGCGATGCGGCCTATTACGCTTACGCCCCGCATGACAGCGTTATCCTACCGATGGCGCCTGACAAACTGCAAAAGGTCATCGATAAGATGACTTATTTCGGCAGGCACGACTATGCCATCGAGGATATTCGGACTTCCGGCAAGTTCGACAAGTTGCACTTCGCCGAGGACGAGCATGTGGACCTGCGAGCGCTCAACGCCATGGCGGAGTGCGTCAAGCGCAATCCCGACCTTGATTATGATGCCGTGCGCGACTACTGCGACAACTTCGATGTCCCGGTCGACCCGCTCATGGTTGGCAACGTCATCATGCAGGCCGATGATATGCCGTTTTGCGGCTATTCGGTCGCTGTCGATAGCGAGGCTCCGCTGCCCAGCGACCTGTGGCGGGCATACGGCCTCACGCTCCTCGACCAAGCCAGCGAAGAGCTCGAGTCGTGCGTGAACGACAATCGTCTCTCCCCTGCCTCGAAGGCCAGCCTCTTGAACATCGGCGAGTTGCTCGGCAATGTGCCTGCCGAGGCGCTGGGTGCTAGGATGGCGGCTGGCGGGGACGTGTGTCTCGGGCATAGCGGTTATTTCGACCGTAACTCCAATGAGGTCGACTTGATGAAATTCGATTTGAATGAACTCGAGCAGGCGGCTTTCGAGGGTGACCGCGATTTCGCGGCCGACCGTATCGTTGTCTATGCCGAGGATCGCGAAGCTGCCGATTTGGGACTCAATATCTCCCTGCCGCTGACACTGCCGATGGATGCCGCCGAGCTCGAAGGCGCCCTCAAGGACATAGCGGAAATGGAGGGGGTCGATGCTGGCGAGCTCGTCATGTGCGATTATGAACTTCACGGGCGCTTCCGTGAATATTCCTGGCATGATTTCGGTTCGGACGATCCAATTGTCGATATGAACCGCTTCGCGCAGGTCGTTGTGAACAACCCCGAGCTCAGCGTCGGGGAGCTCTTCTGCTACAACGATGACCATGAGATCTATGACATCGACGCCATCATCGAGTCCGCTGAGAAGATGATTGCCTCGCAAGGGGCGCCAGATGGGGATTTGTGTCTCGATAACCTCGCTGAAGCGAAGGGCGATGAGGCGGAGATGGTCAATGAGGGTATCGGGACTATCGGCGCCGGCGCTCTTGCGGGCGGTGAACGATGATGGATACGATTCGCGCCGTGCTGGTTCCCGTTAATGCCGAATGCCGCGAAGTCGAGCTGCCGGTCGATGAGAATGGGAGCTGTGGCGCCGCACTCAAGGGAATTGTCGGCGAGCGGGCCGTCAATGTATCCCAAGAGCTGCCCGACAAGTCTTTGGGAGATGCGGTCTGCGTCTATGTCAATGCTGAAGGGCTGGTGGCTTGCCCCGCCAACCGTGCAATCTGGGCCACCCAGGAGATGGCGGACGAGGATCTTCAGTCCCCTTTCACTGGCAAGACCGTCGTGGCGGGCGATCCAGCCGATGTGCTGTACGGCGATTTCGTCGTCGTGGGCTATGATCCGTATGAGGGGATGGAATGCTCCCTTTCCGATAAGGAAGTGCAGGACGTCGTTGATTTGTTCAGCGGTCGCGGCGGCCCGTACTCGGGCGTGTCGGCGCTCGGCTATATGGAATGCATGAAACCCGACCCAAAGCTCAGGGAGCAGGACGAGTGGAACAACGAGTCCTCGCAGATCGATGAGTTCATCTGCTATAAGAAGGACGAGGCCGCCCTGTACAACCAACGTCTCGAGGACGAATATTCCAACTCGTACGACGATAGCTGGCAGAACTCGTACGACAATACGGAGTGGTAGCCATGAGTGCGGTGAGCTACGGGCAGGCGGGGTACGTAGGTGCCTCCATGAGCGTCCGCGCCCGAGCGGCATATGAGCCGAACGAGATGCCGATGTCGAAGTGGACGCGCAAGGCAATCATCTCTGCCATCAAGGATTACTGCGATGATTTCGACCTTGCCTACGATTCTAAGATCGAGTCGATGACCAAGGCACAGCTCGCCGATACCTATCTCGAATATAAGTCCTGGCACCATACGGGACGGTTCGCACGAGGGATCGAGTTTTTCGGATTGGATGAGGATGCGGTCTGCGCGGACTTCCCCGAGATGGGGCTAGATCAAGTTACCGAGCGAGATGAGATTGGAATAGACGGATTTCTTGAAGCCAAAAGCGTAGAGGCGGGGCTATCGGAGGCAGTCGGGCTAGTGAGGGAGCCAGGCTTCCGGTAGGCGGATTTGCAGGGATCTGCCCCCTATATCATCCCCTGCTTTCGGAGCAGGTCTTCTAGCATCTCGCAGATTTTCTCGTCTTTGGCCTGCTGCTCCCTCTCGAGCTCCTGCCTATAGTACTGGTCGAGGTCTGGCTCCCATGTGCCGTATTGCTCGGCAAACTTTCTGCGCGACATGAGGTCGAGGATTAGGTAGACGATATAGGCGATTGCCAAAAGGACGATTACCGCTATGAGGATGTAAGCCAACGAGTTCCTCCAAGTGAATCTTATTTCGAGCACATTCTAGCAGTTTCGGCAGGTTGCGAAAGGCACAGGTGTTGCCGCAGCGGCAAGTCCGCGCGGGGCGAAATTGGCGCCGTTAGCATTTATTGAGTCAAGGAATCTGTGATTGGAGCGCCTAGATGGATGATTACAAAACTGATAGCGATGGCTTGAAGTCTCGCAGTTCGCTTAAAGAGTTCGTCAACAGCCTGTTTAAGCGTATCGGCATCGGACGAAGCGGAATCCTGTTCGCGGCGTGCTGTCTAGCGGCGGCTCCGCTGGTTCAGGCGGTGTGGACAATCATCCAGGCTCGTATCTTAGGAATTGCAGTTGCCGGTTCTTGGCATGAGCCGATTGGCTGGCTATTCACCGAAGGACGTGTAACTGTCCTCCCTATTCTTGTTGCCATGCTTAGCTTCTTTTGTTGGCGATTTGGTAAAAATCCAGCGTATGGGGCAATCCTGTTTTCCTTTGCCTCGTGTTATCTGTGCCGACCCCAAAATGACTACCTGTCCTTCGGCATCTCGGCTCTCATCGCGCTGCTTCTTATCGGCTTCGTTGTGTATAAGGACTAACGACATGGAACAGAAAAAGGCATCTCAAAATCAAAAAGGACTTTTGAATTTCAGCTTCTCCCGCCGAGGGCTTTTTGCACTTTTTGCAACTGTTGCGGGAATGGGTCTTTCTGGTCTGACGCCGAAAACAGCTGAAGCATTAGCAGGCATCGGTTTGGATCATCCCGATTGGCCTCGGTACTTCGGCAATGCGACTGATACTGGCGTTCTAACTCATCCCGATCGTACCCAAGGTTCCAATGATCGGTTGTTTGGCTATGCAAATCAATGGACGTTGTGGAGGATTTACAACGATGATAGGGATCGTCTGGGCTATGCCTTCGCCATGGCAGTCGAGTGTGATTACTCCAACGAGCTATATGACCATATCGTGTTTCGCCCCTATTTCTATTTCACTTCCTATTGCGAATCGAATAAATGGCATGGCTACTGGCTTGGCTCCAGCGATGGCGATGATAACAGGGGTTCCGTCTATATTGCCAGTGATACCCCAATTGGTAGCTTTCAAGGTAATTTCACCAATAATGGGTCAGATGGACATCCTGAACTGTCTCATTTGAATAGCGGTGGCTGGCTTTGGCGTGGTTGGGATGCCGGAACTAGGTATGAGACATTTATTCGCCGTGAAGCAGAGTCTCGCGCTCGCAATGTCTGGGCTAAATGTGAGGTTTTCAACGTTTGGCATAACAACGTTAGGCCGAGTCAAGATGTCTTTTCTACGCAGGAAGCCCCTAAAAAGGGCGATATGAACCTTCATACCGAAGCGATTCAAATCGGAAACGATGTGACGCTCTATGGCGGCGTATTCAAGCTCGTGCCGGTTGTCCTGCCAAATGCCCGTGTAGATGTCACACAGGGCGGATATGGCGCCGATGGACGGCCGTTCGCCCAATCGGGTAACGGCCGCGGACTGTGCTTTTATCACGACTATGACGGCGCCAATCAGATGTGGGCTTTCAAGCCGTATCTCGATGATGGCGTGGGAACCTTCACGTTCGCCCTCGCCAGCCTCATCAGCCCCAAGCTGGTCCAGACGCTCAACAATAACGGTCATATTGATGTGAACAGGTCTTGGAAAAACGGCAACATGGAGACGGGCAGTGCCGTCATTTGGGACATTCGAAAGGCATCAGGCCGAGAGAACTCCTGGTGGATCGACCATGAGCCGTCCGCCAGCAACGAAACAGACCATACCTGCTATTTCATCACCTCCGATGCTGACGGCCAGCGTCTCGACACTTGGGGGACATCGGGCGACGGCGGTGCCGTGCGCATCTCGAGTCCCGCGTGTCCCGGCGTATGGGGGGGATCAGAAGAATGCCAGTTTAAGTTTATCGAGGCGCGATGCGGCGGCTATGTGAAAAACAGTAAGAAGACCGCCAAGATCGGCGATAGCGTCACCTGTGTCGGGTTCATGCCTGACTCTAACGAAACTCCTACTCTGTCTTCCAACGGATGGATACATAGTGTCGCGAACCGCAAGGAGCTGCCGCCGCAGCCAATATATCGCTGGTATGTAACCCGCGATGTGGTCGATATCCCCGATGACGATGATGCGGTCATCATGGCAGGCTGCTGGGTATCTACTTGGGGCAAGCAGACCGAGGCCGCCGCACACCGCCATATCGGATATCCGCACGGTGGGCATTCCATCTACAACCTCGCCTTGCATGTCGAGGGGTCGCAATTCGCGGGTTCGATCTGCTACGCGGCTAGGGCTTGGGATTCCTCGGTCTGGGTGACTGGTCGGGATGGCGCGGAGATCTGTGGCTCCCCTATCGCTGAGGTCAAGATCTGGCTTACCGGCGAGCTGGCCGAGAACTATGACCTGTGCTATCGTTCCATCCCGCTCGACGGCAAGTGGACGGATACCGTCTATTCTTGCGGTCATTCCGATAACGATGGATCGGCGGCACCGTCTTGCGGTAGCATTGGTTCCGCAAAGATGTGCGGCCTCAACGTGCATCTCATCCGCAAGCCGCGCGGGGCTCGCGTGGTCAAGGAGTTTTCCTTCGATGACACGATTAAAATCGCCGAGGATATCTCCAAGGGCAATGATGCCGTTTGGCTGTGGTCGGCGGCGATGATGGGCATCACGACCGTACCGGAAGATGAGAAACGTTTCTGGAGCGACCGCCTGCTCGGTACCGTCGTGGTCGGTAGCGGTATGCCGAAGACTGAGGATGACGAACCGCCCAATCCTCCGACTCGGTTGCAGTCCGTCGTCCACTTTATGCTGGTCGATACCCTCGGCAATACGCAGGAGGTGCACACGGTCTACATCAAGCTCAACACCGACTACAGGACGAGCGAGCGCCAAGGCGATTTCTCGGACGCTCGCGCGGCCATCGAGCAGGTCATGCGCGACGAGGG
>NZ_QRWO01000034.1:0-22442 GCF_003459655.1 Collinsella sp. AF19-1LB | reverse complement strand
CCCGCGGCGGCCGCGCCGGCGGTCGCGATAACCGTGGCAGCTATGGCAACAGCCGTGGCGGCAAGCGCGGCGGCAGCTCCCGTCGTCCCGGTGACGGCGGCGGCAAGCGCAAATAACGCACGCATCGCCCGCTAGAGCGAGGTGAACCAAGGGCCCCGAGCAACTACGCTCGGGGCCCTTTTTGTTTGCCGTATCCGATCGCTAGTTCAAATGTGATTTCCTCGGGAATGCATCTAGAGGATGCCGTGGGCCTGTTTCCTACCATGCGGCAATGGGTCCCATGGGGTGCGCCGTGCATTTTTTGGAGTATTCTGCAGTTCGAGTTGTCTGCATATGATTTGACGTCGCCAACGGTGGCCTTCGGATATCCCTAGCGAGCGTTCTGAGTCAGATTTCGTCGTTTTCCGGAGCAGGGGCGCGTCATTCTCGCCATGTCGGGACTTAAAATGATACGGCGCCCTACAGTTTTGCCCATCCGCGGCGGTGCTGGCGCGGTCACGTTGCAGAATACTCCGTTTTTTGCACGGGCCAGGATGGGGTACCTTGGGAGAACACGGCGGTATCCCGTAAATATATACAATCTGTACCGTAATTTATACAAAACGAAGAGGCAGGCAGCGTAGGGTTGGTGCATTGGGGTGCTTGGTGCGCCAAAATGGGGACCCCACGTGCCGTATACTCTGGCTGGATGTGAAAACGGCTTGACGCGTTGCTGAGCGTAGGGGGAGGGTGTCTAGATGAGCGTATTTGAAATTGTGTTTAGTCCGACGGGTGGAACGGAGAAGGTGTCTTGCCTTGTGGCTGGAGCGCTGGACAAGAATACCGTTACCGTCGATCTGACCGATAGCGGGTTGGATTTCCACGAGGTCTCGATGACGAAGGACGACGTGGCTGTTATCTCCGTGCCAGCGTATGCCGGCAGAGTCCCTGCCGTGGCGGTCGACCGACTGAACATGGTTCACGGCAACGGAGCGCGGGCCGTTCTGGTGTGCGTCTACGGAAACCGCGCGTTTGAGGACACGCTCGTAGAGCTGGAGGACGTTGCGAAGCATGCGGGATTCCGGGTAATCGCGGCAGTTGCAGCCATTGCAGAACATTCCATTGCGCGACAGTTTGCTGCCGGTCGTCCGGATGTGCAGGATGCGGCGCAGCTCGCAGAGTTTGCGCAGCAAATTCAGCAAAAGCTGTTGGCTGAGGATACATCCGAGCCCTCTATTCCCGGCAATCGTCCTTACAAACAAGCCAGAGGTCACCGCATGGCACCTGAGGCAACAGAGGATTGCGTCTCCTGCGGTGCATGCGCCGCGGCGTGCCCCGTTTGTGCTATCGACAAGGGTGACCCCAAACGAGCAGCTGGCGAGGCGTGCATCTCCTGCATGCGCTGCATTGCCGTATGCCCGCGAGGCGCTCGTAAGCTTGATCCCAACAAGCTATCCGCTGTTTCCCAGATGCTGAGCAAGGTTTGCGTCGTGCGGAAGGAATGCGAGCTCTTTGTCTAGCGCATACGAAATTGGTGCAATGGGGCCAGGTTAATCTGCACCAACCTGGTGCAAACAAACCTGTCCCCAATGCACCAGAGTGAGGAGTGTCCCCGAGTGCCGGCAGAAAAGGAACGTCCCCAAGTGCTGCCTAAATACCGTTTATCGAAGAAAAAATACCGCTCACCGGTCATAATGACTATTCTGGCTTTGGGCTTGTCTACAATAGCTCCCGTAAAAAGAAATGCGGAAGGTTACCGAGTCCCTCGGACGTGGGCCTAACCAAAGTCTTTGAACGGATGCGTCTCTATGGACGCATTCGCTTGATTTTGGTTGGGCTATATTTATGAAGGGACATGCCACCATGGGTTTCTTTTCTCGCCTGATGGGCGGTTCGGATGAGCAGAAGACTGCATCTTCCGAGTTCGAAATCCTCGCTCCCGTTTCCGGCGAGCTTGTTCATCTGGAAAAAACCAATGACCCCGCTTTTAGCAGCCGTGCCGTGGGCGATGGCGTTGCCGTGGTTCCCCAAGAGGGAACGGTGTGCGCTCCTGTTTCCGGTACCGTCGCGGCGCTGTTCCCGACCGAGCATGCACTGGGCATCATGTCCGACGACAGCTCTGCTCAGGTGATGCTGCATATCGGAATCGACACTGTTAAACTTGAGGGCAAGGGCTTCCATGCGCTTGTTGCCCAGGGTGACCATGTCGACGCGGGCCAGCCCCTCGTTGAGGTCGATTTTGACGCGGTCCGCGCCGCCGGCTTCGATCCCACGGTCTTCGTTATTGTATGCGAGCGTTCGGAGAACTCGACTCTTCGTGAGCACGCTTCCGGCCCTGTTGCTGTTAAAGAGCCTGTCGTCTGGCTTTCCGAGTAAATTCTTTTGGTGGGTACCGTGGTTATCAAGCGAGTTTTCAACAATAACGTCGCAATGGTCACTTCGGACGATGGCTCCGAGCTCATTGTCATCGGTCGAGGCCTCTGCTTTGGCCGTCATGCCGGCGACGCTATCGATGAAGCATCGGTCGAAAAGACCTATGCGCTGCAGGAGGGCACTTCTCAGGATTCGCGTACGATTGACCGCTTGGCACATCTTTTGGAGTCTATTCCCACCGTCAACCTCGTGATTTCCGAGGACATTGTTCAGATGCTCCGTCGAGAGCTCAATGTTGATGTCAACGACAAGATTCTCATTGCTCTTGCAGACCATATCAGCCTTGCTTTGGAGCGCGAGCGCAAGGGCGTCCCCTGCGAGAATCCGTTGCTGCTCGAGATCCAGCAGTTCTATCGCAAGGAGTATGCGCTTGCGGGCCGTGCGCTGCAGATTGTCAAGGAGTATATGGGCATCCAGATGAGCGAAGAAGAGCAGGGTTTTATTACGCTGCATATCGTCAACGCCACCATGCCGCAACGCTCCGACCGTCTCATCATCTCGGTCCAGCTTGTTCGCGACGTGCTCGCGATTGTTTCCGAGCGCTATGCTACGACCCTCGATGACACCTCGCTGCCCTATGAGCGTTTCGTCCGCCACCTGCAGTTTTTCGCGCAGCGAGCGCTCGATCCTGCGGCCGGGCAAATCAATGGCGACGCGCTGTTCCGAATCGATGAAACGGCGTATCCGTGCGCATTCTCGTGCGCGGACGCCATAGCCGCCCACTTGTCGTCTACCTATAACGTTGTCGTTACCAATGCCGAGAAGAGTTATCTCGCGTACCACATTGTTAACCTGCTTGGAGAACCTGGTCTCTAGGCATAACGTGCCCACACATCGATTGATATAAGGCAGGGCTTATGGCCTTGTCCAGGGCACATCTGTCTCAATTTGCGGAAAAGGAAGGGGAGTACCGCTATGACCGCAAAAAAGAAGTTCAATTTCAAAGCGCCGTTGGAGGTGTTCGCGAAGTCAATCGTTCAGCCGATGATGTATCTCTCGGTTGCCGGCATTCTGCTCATCGTGGGCATTATTCTGACCAACAAGACCATCTGCGCCGTGATCCCTGTGCTGGGCTCCGGTCCGTTCCAGCTTGTGGGCGCCGTTGTCTATCAGTCGCTGATGTTTATCATCAACAACCTCTCGATTTTGTTCTGCGTGGGCATCGCCGGCGCCATGGCAAAGAAGAACAAGGGCCATGCTTCGCTGATTGCCCTGATGTCGTTCTTCCTGTTCCTGCAGGCTAACAACATCGTGCTCAACGCCACCGGCTCTCTTGCCGAAGCGAGCGGCATGCTCGGTCTTACCGGAACCGGCCAGGCCACCGTTATGGGCATTCAGGTGCTCGATACCGGCGTGTTTGGCGGCATCATTCTTGGTTGCATCACCGGTGCCGTGTTCAACAAGTACTCGAACAAGCAGTTCCCCATTGCCCTTTCGATGTTCTCGGGCGTTCGCTTCCCGTTCCTGATCATGATCATCATCTCCTGGATCATGGGCGCTGGCTTCTGCATCGTTTGGCCTCCGGTTCAGGGCGCCATCTCCTCCGTTGCCGGCATCATTAAGGAGTCGGGCAACATCGGTCTGTTTATCTACGGCATGCTCAACAAGCTGCTCGTTCCCACCGGCCTGCACCACCTCATCTACACCCCGTTCCAGTTCTCCGATGTGGGCGGCACCCTTACGCTGGGTGATCAGGTTATCGCCGGCGCCTATCCCATCCGTGTTGCCGAGATGGCGATGACGGGCCAGCCCTTCTCCGATAGCACGTATTTCAACAGCTACACCTTCAACAACCTGTGGCCCTACATCGGTATCGGTCTCGCCTTTATCTTCACCGCTTACAAGGGGAACAAGGATAAGACCAAGGCCGTTATCATCCCGCTGATCATCACCGCCGTGCTTTCCTGCGTCACCGAGCCCATGGACTTCCTCTTTGTCTTTGCCGCTCCCGTGCTCTTTGTCGTTCACTCGGTTCTTTCCGGTATCTTCCTGGTCCTGCTCAAGGTCCTCTCCGTGCCCGCTTCGACTGCAGGCGGCATCATCAACATCGTGGTTTCCAACCTGGTCCTCGGTGTCGATAAGACCAACTGGCCGGTCATGCTGGTGCTTGGAGTCGTCAACGCCGCTCTGTACTTCTTCCTCTTCACCTTCCTTATCAAGAAGCTCAACCTCCACACGCCTGGTCGCGAGGAAGAGTCCGAGCTTGCTGAGTCCGTTGCCGAGGGCGAGGCCGCCGCGTCTGTCGCGGTGAAGCAGGGCGCTGTTGCCGCGGCCCCCGCAGAGGGCGTCGATGCAGGTATTGCCGACCTGGTCGCAGGTCTTGGCGGCAAGGACAACATCGAGGAGCTCGAGAACTGCTTTACGCGTCTCCGCGTGAACGTTAAGAACCCGGACCTCATCAATGAGGACCTCATCAACCATGTGCCCAACAGCGGCATCAACCGCAACGGCAATAATATCCAGATCATCTTTGGCATGAAGGTCGCCGAGATGCGCGACAAGGTCGAAAACGCAATTGAGAAGGAGCAGTAAACAATGATCATTACTCTGTGTGGTGGCGGATCCACCTTTACCCCCGGCATCGTCAAGTCCATCGCTCTTCGCAAGGACGAGCTCGACGTTGACGAGATTCGTCTGTACGACATCAACGAGGAGCGCCAGCGCAAGATCGGCGTGCTCGTGGACTGGATTCTGCACGAGGACCTCGGCCTGGACATCAAGCTCACGGTGACCACCGACAAGAAGACGGCTTTTACCGACGCGAGCTTCGTGTTTGCCCAGATGCGCGTGGGCGGCTACGCCATGCGCGAGCAGGACGAGAAGATTCCGCTGCGTCACGGCTGCGTTGGTCAGGAGACCTGCGGTTGCGGCGGCCTTGCCTACGGCATGCGTACCATCTTCCCCATGGTCGAGCTGATCGATGACGTCGAGAAGTACGCCAAGAAGGACTACTGGATTCTCAACTACTCCAACCCTGCTGCCATCGTCTCTGAGGGCTGCCGCGTGCTGCGTCCCAACGCTCGCATCATCAACATCTGCGACATGCCGATCGCGATCATCGACGTGGTTTGCGCCGCACTCGATATCGACAAGAAGGATGTCGAGTACGATTACTTTGGCCTCAACCACTTTGGTTGGTTCACCTCGATCCGCCACAAGGGCGAGGAGGTGCTCCCGCAGCTGCGCGAGTACATCAAGGAGCATGAGATTCTGCTGCCCGACTCCTACCTCAAGGGCATGGGCTCGCTCATGGCAAAGAAGCCCGAGGAGGCCACTGACGAGCACCCCGAGCAGAACCGCCACACCAAGGGCAGCTGGTACTACGTCTGGAAGGGCGAGTACGAGATCATGGAGTGCTTCCCGGAGTACCTGCCTAACACGTATCTGAACTACTACCTGCAGCAGAAGGAGTTCGTCGAGCATTCCAACCCCGAGCGCACCCGTGCTAACGAGGTTGAGGAGACGCGCGAGAAGAACCTCTTCGACGGCATCGACCACTACGAGAAGACGGGCGAGATCGACGAGAGCACGTTCTATGCGGGCAGCCACGGCGACTGGATTGCCGATCTGGCTATCGCTCTGAAGAACGACACCAAGCAGCGCTTCCTGGTCATTTGCGAGAACAAGGGCGCTATCCCCAACATGCCCTACGACGCTATGGTCGAGCTGCCTGCCTACATTGGCAAGAATGGCCCCGAGGTCATCAGCCGCGACAACATTCCTCTGTTCCAGCAGGGCCTCATGATGCAGCAGCTGAACTCCGAGAAGCTCGTGGTCGAGGCTACGATCGAGGGTTCTTACGAGAAGGCGCTCAAGGCCTTTACGCTGAACAAGACCGTGCCTTCGATGAAGGTCGCCAAGGAGGTTCTCGACGACATGATCGAGGCCAACAAGGGTTACTGGCCCGAGCTTAAGTAAAAGCAACAGGGTCGCTGGCCGCATACCTGGAGCAATGCCCCGTCCACGTGATTGCGTGGGCGGGGCATTGTCATTTGGTAACGCGTTTTACCAAATATGGCATTTATCTGCGGTAATGTTCTATTTCACCGCCGAGGGTGACATTTCATACCGCCTGCCGAACTGCGTGGAGACCTAACAACTTTTTAGGTCAGTGTTGTGCGTGTAGCAACTTCGCTCGGCCTCGCCTCCGGGCTGCCATGTGAGAGGGGATCTTATGGCTCGACTGCACGTAATGGAACGCAGCCACGCTCAGGCCGTCATGGACGACCTGCACGATGCGCTCGGACGCCGTCTGGCGGTGAGTTCGCTCGCCCCGTGCCCCGTTGAGTTTACGGCAGCGCTCGTCAATCTGTGCTCCACCCAGAGCTGCGGCAAGTGCACGCCCTGCCGCGTGGGCCTGAGCGCGCTGAGCGACCTGCTCGCCGATGTGCTCGAGGGCCGCGCCGACGAGTCCACGCTCAACTTGATTGAGCGCACCGCCCGCACCATCTACCTTTCGAGCGACTGCGCCATCGGCTACGAAGCTGGCGCCATGGCACTCACGGCCATTCGCGGCTTCCGCGACGATTTTGAGCATCACATCCGCGAGCACTCCTGCGGCTTTGACCGCGAGGCCCGCGTCCCGTGCGTTTCGGGCTGCCCGGCGCACGTCGACATTCCCGGGTACATTTCGCTGGTCGAGGCCGGCCGCTATGCCGACGCCGTCAAGGTCATCCGCAAGAACAATCCGCTGCCGCTCGTCTGCGGCCTGGTGTGCGAGCATCCCTGCGAGATGCACTGCCGCCGTGGCATGGTCGACGATCCCATGAACATCCTCGCCCTCAAGCGTTTTGCCGTTGAGCACAGCGACCTCAACGATTACAAGCCCAGCGTGGCCGACAACACCGGCAAGCGCATCGCCGTGATTGGCGGCGGCCCGGCCGGTCTTTCCTGCGCCTACTACCTGGCCGTGATGGGCCATAAGGTGACCATCTTTGAGCAGCGCCACCACCTGGGCGGGATGCTGCGCTACGGCATTCCCAGCTACCGTCTGCCGCGCGAGCGCCTGCAGGCCGAGATCGACTGGATCTTGAGCGCCGGCATCGACGTGGAACTCGACCACTCCGTCAACGGCGAGGAGCTTGCCCGCCTGCGCGACGAGTTCGATGCCGTCTACCTGGCTATTGGCGCCCACAGCGATAAGAAGCTCGGCCTTCCGGGCGAAGAGGCGCTCGGCGTGGAGTCGGCCGTCAAGATGCTGCGTGCCATCGGCGACGACGAGCTGCCCGACCTGAGCGGCCAGCGCGTATGCGTCATCGGTGGCGGCAACGTCGCCATGGACGTTGCCCGCTCTGCCGTGCGCTGCGGTGCCGAAAAGGTGAGCATCGTCTACCGCCGTCGCATCTGCGACATGACGGCCCAGGACGCCGAGATCGCCGGCGCCCAGGCCGAGGGCTGCGAGGTGCTGGAGCTGACGGCCCCGCTCGCCATCGAGACGGGCGAGGACGGTCGCGTGTGCGGCCTGCGCGTGCAACCGCAGATTATCGGCGAGCCCCGCCGTGGTCGCCCGGCCCCGCGTGCCGCCGCTACGCCCGAGCGTGTCATCCCCTGCGAGCACGTGTTTGTGGCCATTGGCCAGGACATCGATTCCAAGCCGTTTGAGGAGATGGGCATTGCCTGCAAGTGGGGCTGCGTCGTCACCGACTCGGACGGCGCCGTGCCCATCTTTGATTGCCTCTTTAGCGGCGGCGACTGCCAGACCGGCCCCGCCACCGTCATCCGCGCCATCAACGCTGGCCGTGTGGCCTCGGCAAACATCGACCGCTACCTGGGCTTTGATCACAAGATTAAACTCGAGGTCGAGCTGCCGACCGTCCAGTTTAAGGGCAAGCATGAGTGCGGCCGCTGCGAGCTGGGCGAGCGCGAGGCCGGCGAGCGCATTCACGATTGGAATCTGGTCGAGCAAGGTCTTACTGAGCAGGAGGCGCGCCAGGAGGCGAGCCGCTGCCTGCGCTGCGACCACTTTGGCTTTGGTGCGTTCCGCGGAGGGAGGAACCTGGAATGGTAGAGCTCAACAACCCCACCGTCAGCGACAACACCGAAAACGGAGCGCACAACATGGTCAGGCTCATTATCGATAACTGCGAAGTCGTGGTGCCCGAGCGCACCACGATCCTGGACGCAGCCAAGTCCGTCGGCATCCAGATTCCCACCCTGTGCTATCTGCGGGATCTGAACGAGATCGGCGGCTGCCGCGTGTGCGTGGTCGAGGTTGCAGGCTGCGACCAGCTGGTTGCCGCCTGCAACAACTACGTGCTCGACGGCATGGTGGTCCACACCAACAGCCCCAAGGCTCGCGAGGCTCGTCGCACCAACGTGCAGCTGCTGCTGTCGCAGCACGATGCGCAGTGCGCGAGCTGCGTGCGCAGCGGTAACTGCAACCTGCAGACCATCGCCAACGACCTGGGCATTTTCTACCTGCCGTATCAAAAGCACTTGGCGCGCGAGGGCTGGGACTTCGATTTCCCCATCATCCGCGATAACGACAAGTGCATCAAATGCATGCGCTGCATCAAGGTGTGCGAGAGCGTGCAGGGCTTAGGGATTTGGGACCTGACCAACCGCGCCACGCATACCGCCGTGGGCACCCGCGGGCGTGCGCCGATCGGCAAGACCGATTGCGTCGCGTGCGGTCAATGCATCACGCATTGCCCGACAGGCGCGCTGCGCGAGCGCGATGACACCGAGGCCGTGTTCGACGCTCTCGCTGATCCCGACAAGATCGTGCTGGTGCAGATCGCGCCGGCCGTGCGTAGCGCTTGGGGCGAGGAGCTCGGCATTCCGCGCGAGGAGGCCACCGTCGAGCGCCTGGCCTGCGCACTGCGTCGTGTGGGCTTTGAGTACGTGTTCGATACTGATTTCTCGGCCGACCTCACCATTATGGAGGAGGGCTCCGAGCTGCTCGAGCGCCTGGGCGCCGCCGCCAAGGGCGAGGGCGACAGCCGCGGCTGGCCCATGTTCACGAGCTGCTGCCCGGGCTGGGTGCGCTTTGTGAAGGCGCGCTACCCGGAGTTTGTCGACAGCCTGTCCACGTCCAAGTCGCCGCAGCAGATGTTCGGCGCCATCGCCAAGACCTACTACGCCAAGGTGCTGGGCGTGGAGCCCGAGCGCCTGTTTGTGGTGTCCGTGATGCCGTGTACGGCCAAGAAGGCCGAGTGCGCGCTGCCGAGCATGGTGGGCGAGGACGGCGCGCCCGACGTTGACGTTGCGCTGACGGTACGCGAGATGGTGCGCATGATCCGCGCGAACCACGTGAGCGTGGACACGCTGGTTGAGGAGCCGCTCGATACGCCGCTGGGCTTTGGCACGGGCGCGGGTGTGATCTTTGGCGCCACGGGCGGCGTGATGGAGGCCGCCGTGCGCTCGGCCTATTACCTGGTGACGGGCGAGAACCCCGACGCCGACTTCTTTACCGACGTGCGCGGCCTGGACGGCTGGAAGGAAGCCGTGGCCGATATCGATGGCACCAAGGTGCGCGTCGCCGTGGCGCACGGGCTGGGCAACGCCGCCCGCCTGCTCGATGCGATTCGCGACGGCCGTGCGAGCTATGACTTCGTCGAGGTCATGGCGTGTCCGGGCGGCTGCGTCGGTGGCGGTGGCCAGCCCATCCATGACGGCTGCGAGCTGGCGGCAGAGCGTGGCCAGGTTCTTTGGGGCCTCGATGCGGCAGCGGACATTCGCTTCTCGCACGAGAATCCCGATGTTCAGGCATGCTATCGCGAGTTCTTGGGCGCGCCGCTCTCGCCGCTGACCGAGGAGTTGCTGCACACTGACCACCACGCTTGGACGATGCCTAACGAAGGGATGTGCTAACGATGCGCGCGTTTGAATTTGAGCTTTCGCGCCGAGGGTTTGCCTCGGCGCTTGTCGCGGGCGCGCTGTCGCTTGCGTTGGCTGGCTGCAGCGGCGGGGCCGCGGTGGCTGGGTCTGCTGCAGGCTCGGCCGCTGCGGGTGCTGCTGCCGCCGAGCCGGTCGAGGTGCATGTCGCCTCGCTCAAGGGACCGACGTCGATCGGTCTGGTGCAGTTTATGGACCAGGCGGCGCGTGGCGAGACGGATAACGAGTTCGACTTTGCGATCAGCGCCGCGGCCGACGAAATCGTGCCCAAGGTCATTCAGGGCGATGTCGATATCGCCTTGGTGCCCGCCAACGTGGCGAGTGTGCTCTACAACAAGACCGAGGGCGCGGTGCAGGTCATCGACATCAATACGCTCGGCGTGCTGAGCGTGGTGACGGGCGACGCGAGTGTGACCTCGTTTGGCGATCTGGCGGGCCATACCGTCTATATGACGGGCAAGGGCACCACGCCGGAGTACGTCATGAACTACCTGCTGGAGCGCGCGGGCCTGACCGGCCAGGTGACGCTCGAGTTTAAGAGCGAGCCCACCGAGGTGCTGTCGGCCCTGCTTGCCGACCCGTCCGCCGTGGGCGTGCTGCCCGAGCCGTTCAAGACCGCTGCCATCGCAAAGAGCGAGGGCAAGCTGTCGGCACCGGTGAGTCTGACCGATGTGTGGGACGAGCTGGCGGGTGACACGGGCTCGCGTCTGCTGACGGGCGTGACCGTGGTGCGCCGCGCGTTTGCCGAGGAACATCCCGATGCCGTGGCGGAGTTCTTGAGCTGCCATGCGGCGAGCGTTAAGGCTGTCAATGCGGCGCCGGCAGACTGGGCGCAGGCCGTGGTCGATGCCGGCATCGTGGACAACGCCAAGATCGCCGAAAAAGCGATTCCCGGGTGCATGCTTGTCTGCCAGACGGACAAGGATATGAAGGCGGCGCTCGGTGGGTACCTGCAGGTGCTGGCCGATGCGGACGCGAGTGCCGTGGGCGGTAAGCTCCCGGCTGACGATTTCTACTACATGGAGTAGCCCGTGCGTGCGTTTGCTCGACAAATGACAGAGCGTATGAAGGCGGTGGCGGCAGTAGGTGCCGTCGCCGCCTTTTGGCTTGCCGCGTGGATGCTGGTGGCGGCGCTGGTGGCGCAGCCGCTGATTTTGCCGGGGCCGGGTGCTGTTGCCTTGGCGCTGCTGCGCCTGATGTGCGATGGCGGTACCTGGGCGATTTTGGCGGGCTCGGGCGCGCGGATACTGGGCGGGCTGGCGCTTGCCGCGGTGTGTGGTGGTGTGCTTGCCGGGATTTCGTCACGTTCGCGGGCGTTTGCGCACCTGGTGGCTCTGGCGCTGTCGTTTGTAAAGGCGACACCGGTCGCCTGCGTGGTGGTCCTGTTGCTAATCTGGCTGGGGTCGGCGCGCGTGAGCATCGCGGCAGTCTTTTTGATGGCGCTGCCGGGCGTGTATTTTTCGCTGGCCGAGGGCTTGGCACAGGTGAATAAACCGCTGGAGCAGATGTTCCGTCTGCATGGCGTGCGCGGCTGGCGACTGTTTTGCGCCCACACCTGGCGTGAGGTGCTGCCGTTTGTGCTTTCGTGCGCGAAGGCGGTCATCGGCATGAGCTGGAAGGCCGGTGTAGCGGCGGAGCTCATCGGCATGGCGACGGGCACCGTGGGTGAGCGCATCTATCAGGCAAAGCTTTTGATTGAGACGGCAGATCTGCTGGCGTGGACCGTGTTGGTCGTTGCCGCCTCGTGGGCGTGTGAGCGCGTGCTGGTGTGGCTGCTGCGGGTTTCGGGGCCCGTGGCGTGGCGCGCGGCCGTGCGGGCGCATGGGCATGGACTGCGCGGGCGTGCGGGGGCTGCGAGCGATGGCGCTGCAGCGGAGCTTGCGCTTGCCGCGGGCGATCGCGCTCCGTGGGCGCCGGCGCTCGACAGACTGGTGCTCAACGTGCCTGCGGGTGGGCGTATCTGTGTGATGGGCGCTTCGGGCATGGGCAAGTCGACGCTGCTTTCGTTGGCGGCGGGGGAGTGCGCGCCGTGCTCGATGGTGTTTCAGGATGCGCGCCTGGTTGAGTCCGCCTCGGCGCTGGAAAACGTGCTGGTGTGCGCCGATGTACGCGTGGATGCTTCGAGCGCCGCGGCATTGCTGCGCCTGCTGGTGCCGGGAATCGATGTGCATGCTCGCGTGGCCGAGCTTTCGGGCGGACAGCGCCGTCGCGTCGAGATCGCTCGAGCCCTGCTGTGCCCGGGCGGTGCCGTTATTCTGGACGAGCCCTTTACCGGCCTGGATGCCTCCGCGCGCGATGCGACGGCCAAGGCTGTGCTCGACCTGCTCGACGGCCGTATGCTGTTGCTTGCCACGCACGATGTCGCCGATGCTCAGGCCCTCGATATCTCGGACATCATCACGCTCTAAATACTGACTCAACAACAAAATGATTCGTTTTCCTCCGTCCCCATAGAGTCGGTTGTGGTATTCTATCTGCGGGGTAATACTTAGGAATACCAAGTAATACCAACGCCGCAGAAACAAACTCCGGATGCGGGCCAATCGGGTTGCCTTCACGGCCCGTCGCCCAGCCGCGTGGCCCGCATCTATCCGCACTACCGTCGTTTCAAAAAGGAAGCGCCATGGCAGAACACATGACCCCTGTTGTCGCGAAGGTCTTGCCCGAGGAGAAGGCAGCCTTCGCGACGGCAACCCAGCTCGTGGGCACCACGCCGTCCAACGCCATCCGCATGTTTATCGCTGCGTTCAATCGCTGCGGCACCTTCCCGTTCGACATCTCGCCCAACGGGGCTTTTGGCACTGCGCCCGATTCTCATCAACAATGACTGTCCCAAACTGCCGGCACTTGGGGACGTTCCTTTTCTGCCGGCAGTTAAGGAGCGTCCCTAAGTGCCGGGTTTTGAGGAGGTTGGCATGCTCAATGCGATGATTTGGGTGCTTGCCTGTTTTGGCGTCGTCGCTGCCGATATTGCCCTGAGCATCGTTTTGTTCTCCGCCCTTGGCGTCGCGTCGGTGTTCATGGGTTTTTCGATCGATGATCTCGACATTCAATCGCTTCAGGCCGTCGCGCAGACGGCATCGTTTTTGATGGCGCTGCTGTGGTGGCGTTATCTGTGGCCGCGCTCGTTTATGACGCGCTGGCAGGGCGAGCGCCCGCTTGGCGGGGGAGCAGGCAAAGCATGGAGGCGCATCGCCTGCGTTATCGTGATTGGCCTTGCCCTGCAGGTGGTCGTTGGCTACGTGACCGATGCCGTGCTGTCGCTGTTGCCCGATGCCGCGGCCGACTACAGCGAGCTTGTCGAGGAAACAGGCATGGGCGACACCAGCTATCTGGCCGTACTGACTACGGTGCTCGGCGCCCCATTTTGTGAAGAGCTGCTGGTGCGCGGCATTATTTTTGAGTTTTCGCTCCGAGCGTTTAATCCGCGGTGCCGCCCACTTTGGAAGCGCCGGCGTCGTGTGAGCGCGCAGGGCGGCGCCATGGTGCCCTGGGCGGCCCCAAGTACGTGGGGTATCGCCGCGGCGATTGTGCTGCAGGCGGCGATCTTCGGTTTTATGCACATGAATTGGGTGCAGGGTTGCTACGCGGGCGCCGCCGGCCTCATCTTTGGTTGGGTGCTCGTGACGACCGGAAAGCTCCGCTACACGATTCTGCTGCACTTTGCCTTTAATGCCGGGTCGTATCTCATGACGTTGCTCTGGTTTGTGAACACACCGCTCGACGTGATAATCACGGTCGCTATCGCCGGCGTCATCCTCGTTGAGGCAATGCGCTCGCTGCGCCACGCGTGTGGGATGGACGCAGCGAGCGCACCGCTGCCCTAGTTGCGACGCCCGCCTCCGTTGGCGCCCTGACGCCCCTGGGCCGCGCGATTGCGCCCGGTAGTGTTCTGTGCACGCGACATGCCGCCGTGCCCCTTGCTGCCTTTGGGTCCCTTGCCGGCACCGCCAGCGCCGCCGTGGGCCTTGCCGCCCTTCTTGCCGGTGCCATGCCCCCCGCCAGCAGATGTCTCGCCCGGGCGTGGCGGCACGGGGCGAATCAGGCAATGCTTGGTGTAGCCGATCAGGTCGCGACGGCCGGCTTTTTCCAGCGCCTCGCGTACGAGCTTGTAGTTCTCGGGCTTGCGGTATTGGATGAGCGCACGCTGCATGGCCTTCTCGTGCGGGTCGCGTGCCACGTAGATCGGCTGCATGGTGCGTGGGTCCACGCCGGTGTAGTACATGCAGGTCGACATGGTGGACGGGGTGGGGTAGAAGTCCTGCACCTGCTCGGGCATGTAGCCCATGTCGCGCACGGCTTCGGCCAGGTCCACAGCTTCCTTCATCGTCGAGCCGGGGTGGCTCGAGATCAGGTACGGCACCACATACTGCTTGAGTCCGTATTCGCGGTTCAGGCGTTCAAATTTACGGCAGAACGCGTCGTAGACGGCGCGGCTCGGCTTGCCCATCACGGAGAGCACCGCGTCGCTCACGTGCTCGGGCGCTACGCGCAGCTGGCCCGAGACGTGATGCTCCAGCAGCTCGCGCAAAAACTCGTCCGAGGCGTCGGCCATGGTGTAGTCAAAGCGGATGCCGCTGCGGACGAAGACCTTCTTGACGCCCGGCAGCTGGCGCAGGTCGCGCAACAACTGCGTGTAGCCGCTCTCGTCGACCACCATGTTCTTGCACACGCTCGGCCACAGGCAGCGCTTGTTCTTGCACACGCCGTGCTTGAGCTGTTTGTCGCAGGCAGGACGGCTAAAGTTTGCCGTCGGTCCGCCCACGTCGTTGATATAGCCCTTAAACTCGGGATCGCGCGTGAGCAGCTCGGCCTCGCGCATGATCGAATCGTGGCTGCGCATCTGCAACACGCGGCCCTGGTGGAAGGTGAGGGCGCAAAACGAGCACTCGCCAAAACAGCCGCGGTTGGAGCTAATGGAAAACTTGATCTCGGCAAAGGCCGGTACGCCGCCCGCCGCGTCGTAGTCGGGATGCCAATCGCGTGCGTAGGGGAGCTCGGCCACCTCGTCCATCTCATCGGTCGTTAACGTCGCCGACGGCGGGTTCTGCACCACATAGACGCTGTTGGGGTAGGGTTCTACCAGGCGATGTCCGGTGATGGGGTCCATATTCTGCTGCTGCACGTTAAAGCTGCGCGCGTAGTTGAGCTTGTCGGCGGCAAGGTCGTCCCAGCTGGGCAGCAGGTCGTAGTCGTAGACCTCGTCGAGCGAACCCGTGCGGTAGACGGTGCCGTTGATATAGGTGATCTGGTCGACGGGCAGGCCCGCGTCGAGCGCGTCGGCGATCTCGACAATCGCGTGCTCGCCCATGCCGTAGATGAGGATGTCGGCGCCCGAGTCGAGCAACACCGAACGCTTGAGCTTGTCCTGCCAGTAGTCGTAGTGGGCCAGACGGCGCAGGCTTGCCTCGATGCCGCCGATGATGATGGGAACGTCCTTGAACGTCTGGCGGATGAGGTTGCCGTAGACCGTGACGGCACGATTGGGGCGGTGCCCCTCCTCGCCACCGGGAGTATAGGCGTCGGTGTGGCGGCGGTGCTTGGTCACCGAATAGTGGTTGACCATGGAGTCCATGTTGCCGGCGCTGACCAAAAAGCCCAGGCGCGGCTCGCCGAGCACCGTGATGCTGGCGGGATCGGTCCAGTCGGGCTGGCAGATGATTCCTACCTTGTAGCCGTGCGCGTCGAGCACGCGGCTGATGATGGCCATGCCAAAGCTCGGATGGTCCACGTAGGCATCGCCGCAGATGTAGACAAAGTCGCACTGGTCCCAGCCGCGCGCATCCATGTCGGCGCGGCTGACGGGGAGGAATTTATCGCGGCCCGGGCGCCAGGGGCGGGCGGGCGCTGCTGGAGTATGAGTGGTGTGCCCACCCTGCGCCTTGCCGCCGCGCTTTTGCTGCTGGCCCTGTTTGCCCTGCTGACTGCGCTGGTTGTTCTGAGCGTGCTGAGGCTTTTTTGCCACGATCCCTCCCGGTGTTTGTATGCTGCACGTAATTGTAACCAGTCTTTTTGGGACGGGGCTAAAAAGACTGGTGGAGTACACGAGGCGTCGGGCATCGGGTGTGGCGCCGCGCTCACGGTTTGTTTCCAGACTGTGTATCTGCGCATTGGGAGACCCGTCTCGTGGGCGCGCCATGTTGTCAATGGGTTACAGTATGAACGGCGGCTATGTTTCCGCCAACGCACGAGAGGGTCGTCAACAAGGAGGATGCACGACGATGCAGCGTGCCAAACAGATATCGGAGTCTATTGAGCTGGGCATCATCTTGGCGCTCGCCGGTGGCTTTATGGACGTCTATTCGTACATAGGGCGCGACCATGTTTTCGCAAACGCTCAGACGGGCAACATCCTGCTCGTGGGTGTAAGCATCTCGGAGGGCAACTGGGCGCTGGCGGGACGCTATTTCTTCCCCGTGGTGTCGTTTGCCGTGGGCATTATGCTTGCCGACCTGGTTCACGAGCGGTTTGGCAGTGTGATTCACTGGCGCCAGGTGACGGTGTTCTTTGAAGCCGTCATCTTGCTGGGCGTGAGTTTTATTCCCGGTGGCGATTTCAACCTGCTCGCCAACTGCCTCACTTCGTTTGCCTGCGGCATGCAGGTCGAGAGCTTCCGCAAGATCCACGGTCACGGCATCGCCACGACCATGTGCATCGGCAACTTGCGCAACGCGCTGCAAAACGTGGATGATTACATCATCACCCACAAGCGCGGCTTTTTGGAAAACGGCCTGCTGTACTTTGGCGTGATCTTTACCTTTGTGTTTGGCGCTGTGCTGGGCAACTGGTGTATTGAGCGCATAGGCCTGCACGCCATTGCGGTGGCGAGCATGCTGCTGTTTATCGCGTTTGCCATCATGTTTATCGATCGCGAACGCGACTTGCACAGGAAATGGGCCCGCATCGTAGCTGACTGGCAGACCACGAGTCTTAAGCGCTAAGGTGCATGTTCGTAACAACATTCAGGAGCCAGAAAAACTATCTAGCTCCTGAATGTTGTTACGAACTGCTTTTTGCGATTTATTCGAGATGCTCTTCAATCCGAGCCCTAAGAAGGGCAATGGCTGTAGGTATTCCAATTGCGGCGGCTAATTCGGCTTTATCCAAAACCTGTATGCTAAAGCACGATTGTTTATCACATTGAAGGACGATAACTGAAGATAGCTTCACTTCCTGTTGGCTGAATATATCGTAATCTCCAAATAGGAAGTTACCTTTTATTGCGTAATTCGGTATGTTCGTTACGCACTTCATCTCAAGTCTGTTTAGACCATAATCGAACACCGCAACTTCCTTGTGTTCGATGATGAGCGCAACCCTGGGCATGTTGCTAAAGCCACCGTCGACGACAGTGAAGAGTTTTTCATTCGCATCGTCATAAACGGTATATTTAAGACTCGATAGCTGTCCTAGTGGACCCGTGAACCCATGTCTTTTGATGTTGAGGTTGTCTCCCGCTGGGTTGATGAGAGCCAGAGTATGCGGATAAGGATTACCTTCAATTGAGATTCGATATTCGTTTGTAGCCGTCTTGCTCGATTTAGGACCAGTAGCCATCACGCGTCATCGCCTCGATCGAATTGGAACCGTCTTCTACTTCGTGCGGAGAATTGCGCTGTACGTTGCGGTACATGCAGCTGCAATAACCGCATGGGCAATTTCTAACAAAATGAATGACGCTATTTGCTGCATGCATTTTATTTACTATAAAGTATCCTTTTATAAACGTATTGTCAAACATATATTGCTAAAACAGAAACAATTTATAGACTGAGTTGGTCGTATTCTTTGGGCGATTGCTCCTATAATCTAGCCTTCGCTGCTGTCGGGAGGGAAGGGCTAAGGCCCCGTTAGTATGTTGAAGCGCTTTAAACTATTTGACGTTCTCACGTGTTTTTTGTTTCAAAAGCGTTAGGATGGGACTTATAGTGCGGGGCGTAACGGGTGCCCCGCGCACGATAGGAGGCTATCAATGGCTAATCGTTTCGTTCTCAACACCATTTCTTACCATGGTTCCGGCGCCATCAAGGAGATCCCCGGCGAGCTCCAGCGTCGTGGCTACAAGAAGATCTTCGTCTGCTCCGACCCCGATCTGGTCAAGTTTGGCGTTACCGCTAAGGTGACCGACGAGCTCGACGCCGCCGGCATCGCTTGGAGCCTCTACTCCGAGATTAAGCCCAACCCCACCATCCAGAACGTCAAGGACGGCGTCGAGGCCTTCAAGGCCGCCGAGGCTGACGCTATCGTGACCATTGGTGGTGGCTCCTCCATGGACACCGCCAAGGCTATCGGCATCATCATCAACAACCCTGAGTTCGCCGATGTCCGCAGCCTCGAGGGCGTTGCTCCCACTAAGAACCACGCCGTGTTCACCATCGCTGTGCCGACGACCGCCGGTACCGCTGCCGAGGTGACCATCAACTACGTCATCACCGACCCCGAGAAGGTCCGCAAGTTCGTGTGCGTCGACACTAACGACGCCCCCGAGGTCGCCGTCGTCGACCCCGACATGATGGCTTCCATGCCCGCCGGCCTGACCGCTTCCACTGGCATGGACGCTCTGACCCACGCCATCGAGGGCTACACCACCAAGGGCGCTTGGGAGCTCTCCGACATGTTCCACTTTGAGGCTATTAAGCTGATCAGCGAGAACCTGCGCGACTCCGTTGCCGAGGCCAAGTCCGGCCAGCCCGGCTCTGGCCGCGAGGGCATGGCTCTTGGCCAGTATGTCGCCGGCATGGGCTTCTCCAATGTCGGCCTGGGCATCGACCACGCCATGGCTCACACCCTGTCCGCTCACTACGATACCCCGCACGGTGTCGCCTGCGCCATGCTGCTGCCGATCGCCATGGAGTTCAACAAGCCGGTTTGCACCGAGCGCCTGGCCAAGGTCGCCGTCGCCATGGGCGTTGACACCACGGGCATGAGCACCGACGAGGCCGCCGATGCCGCCATCGCCGCCGTCAAGCAGCTCTCTGCCGACGTGAACATCCCGCACGTCTGCGAGGCCATGAAGGCTGACGAGATCGAGGTTCTGGCCAAGGACGCTATGGCCGACGCCTGCTTCCCGGGTAACCCGCGCGAGGCGACGCTCGACGATGTCATCGAGCTCTTCAAGAAGATCTGCCCGGCTGCCTAGTCTCGTTTGGTGGTCCTTCGCCCGTAGGCATATAGTCTTTTGACTTGCCGCTGGCCCCGCCGCGCTACGCGCGGCGGGGCTTTTTGTGCCGTGTCGATGCCCCGAGATGGGTAAAGCCAAGGCATACCGCCCGCTGCGGATAGGTGGCGCACTTCCCAGCGTGCATTTTTGGGAGTATTCAGCAAGCTCTTAAAAATGCATAACGTTTTGAATGGCCCGTAGTGGCCCGCAGACGCCCATCGACAGCCATTGTGGGTGGGCTATCGATGAGTGGAGGGGGTTGTTACTGAGTTTCTGCTTTGCGACGACCCGCAATACTGCTGTAACCGCATCGTTTTGTCGTTTGTGATGGGGCCGTTGGGGCCCACGGTGCTGAATACTCCGTTTTTTGCACGGTCCAAAGTGGGGTACCCTGAGACGAAGCAAGAAGATGCCTCATTTTTATGCAGAAATCGAAAAGCTTTATGCAAGATTCGGATTTTAAACCGTGCGCGTGCGCAAAATCGGCGCGAGGACGTCTGGAGGTGGCTCGGCTTCTAGGGCATTGCACGTGTAGAACGGTTAAAATCGGGATTCGGTCTTAGTTTTATTTGGAAGGATGCATATGGGTTCCAATATCGATGCTTCTCTAGAGGAGACGCTCTCCTATATCGCGGGACAGCTTAAGACGCTGACTTCTATTGCTTCGCCTACGGGCTATACCCGTGCGGCGACTGATTATCTAAAGGAGACCCTGCGTGATATGGGCTTTGGCCCTGAGCGTTCCAATAAGGGCAACGTGCTGGTTGAGCTTGGCGGCGAGGGCGAGCCGCTTGTTTTGGCGAGCCATGTCGACACCCTGGGCGCCATGGTACGCTCCATTAAGGACAATGGCCGCCTGCGTCCCACGACGCTTGGTGGGCACCAGTGGTCTACGGCCGATGGCGAGAACTGCACCGTCTACACGCGTGACGGCAATGTGTACACGGGTGTGGTTCTCAACACCGAGCCTTCGGCGCACGTGGCCGACGAGCCGGTCAAGACCATCGAGAAGAACATGGAAATCCTGCTCGACGAGAATGTCGACAGCAAGGATGACGTGCTTGAGCTGGGCATTCAGACGGGCGACATCATCGCTATGGATCCGCGTACCACGGTGACGGAGAGCGGCTACATCAAGAGTCGCTTCTTGGACGACAAGCTGTCGGCCTCCATTTTGCTGGGCTTGGCGCGTGCCGTCGCCGCTGGCGAGGTGACGCTCTCGCGCAAGGTGTCCCTGCTCTTTACTGTGTACGAGGAGGTCGGCCACGGCGGCGCTTTCGTGCCGGCCGACACGCGCGAGATGATCAGCGTGGACATGGGCTGCGTGGGCGACGACCTGGGCTGCACCGAGCGCATGGTGTCGATTTGCGCCAAGGATTCGGGTGGTCCGTACAACTACGACTTGGTAACCACGCTGTCCAACATCGCGCGCGAGCTGGAGCTCGATTACGCCATCGATGTGTACCCGCACTACGGCTCCGACGTCGAGGCCACGCTCTCGGCCGGCTACGACATTCGCCATGGCCTGATCGGCCCCGGCGTGTACGCGAGCCACAACTACGAGCGCAGCCACATGGACGGCGTGCGTAACACCTACGAGCTCGTCCGCGCCTACGTGCAGCGCTAACGATGCAGCGGCCTCGGCTGACACAGCAGTACCGACCGAGGCCGTCCTCTCTAAGTTGCGGTGAAATAGGGACTGTTTGGCGGTTTTAAACGCTTAAACAGTCCCTATTTCACCGCAACTTATGAAGGGGATGGGGCTACCTGATGGCTGCCGTGACGGTGCCGCCGCCCAAGACGACGTCGCCGCGGTAGGCAACGACTGCCTGGCCGGGGGCGATGGCTCGCTGCGGCTCGTCAAAAGTTAGCAGCATTTGCCCGTCTTCGCCACGTGCAAGGGTCGCTGCCTGGTCCTTTTGACGGTAGCGGTATTTGGCGCCCACGCGAATGCCGTCGGCGTCCAGCTCTGCCTCCATGCGGTCGGCAGGGGCGCTCCAGATCCAGTCGTTGGCCGTGAGCGCTGTGGCCGTCAGGTCCTCGGCCTCGCCCAGATGCACAATGTTGTTGGCGGCATCGACGCCCGTTACGTACACGGGGTGCGCCATCGCGACGCCCAGGCCCTTGCGCTGGCCGATGGTATAGCGCAGTGCGCCGCTGTGACGTCCGACCACGCTGCCGTCACGCCATACAATATCGCCCGGCTCGGCGGCATGTCCGCAGCGGCGCTCGATATAGCCCGCGTAGTCGCCGTCCGCGATAAAGCAGATATCCTCGCTCTCGGCTTTCTGGGCGTTGATAAAGCCCTGCTCGGCGGCAATGCGGCGAACGTCGCGCTCTTTGTCCAAGCCTGCCAGCGGAAAGATCGTGCGTGCCAGACGCTCTTGCGTGAGCGAATACAAAAAGTAACTCTGGTCCTTTTTGGGATCTTCGCCGCGATGTAGCTGCCAGGTGCCGTCTGCCGCCTGGCTTGTTTTGGCGTAATGTCCCGTTGCGATGTAGTCGCAGCCCATGTCCAGCGCCGCATCGAGCAGCGCGCCAAACTTAATGTGGCGGTTGCAGATAATGCACGGATTGGGCGTCAGCCCTTCCTGGTAGGCGTTCACAAAGAGCTCGATAACGCTGTGGTCGAAGGTCTGCTGCAGGTCGAGCGCATGGTGCGGAATGCCTAGGCGCTCGGCGACGGCCTTCGCGTCGGCGATGTCGCGGTCGACCTTACTCATGCCCGTGACGGGATCGGGTGCGGGGCAGGTGAGGCGCATGGTGGCACCGACACATTCGTAACCCTGACTTTTGAGCAGATACGCGGTCACGCTGGAATCGACGCCGCCGCTCATGGCGACGAGCACGCGCTTATTGTGCATGGGGAGGTTCTCCTTGGTGGCATGTGGCCAAAAAAGAAAAGCGGCGCGGGAGGCTGGTTCCGCGCCGCAGACATTGTAGCAAGTTCGGGCGTCGTGTGGGACACCCTAACGAGATGGGCTCAGGCTGCCAGAAGAGCCTTGATTATCGACTTTATCCGAACACCTCCCAC
>NZ_QRWO01000033.1:0-26523 GCF_003459655.1 Collinsella sp. AF19-1LB | reverse complement strand
TTCAGGCTGTTGCGCTGAGATTGAAAATCAACCATTAAGTTGTTCGTGCCTCGACCGAGGTTCGAATCCATGCGGTGTTGCCATAAAAGAAAAGCCCCCGTTGCCGGAGGCTTTCAATTTCAATTGGTGCGGCGTATAGGATTCCGCGCATCCGCTTCGCGGATCCGCACCGGCTTCGCCCGCCTGCCGGCGGACTCGCCCGCGGGCTAAAAACGCTCCGCGTTTTCTTGACGCCCGCGCCTCGACCGAGGTTCGAATCTCCGCAATGCTCCCATATAAGAAAAGCCCCCGTTGCCGGGAGCTTTAAAGTCAATTGGTGCGGCGTATAGGATTCGAACCTATGACGTTCTGATTCGTAGTCAGACCCTCTATCCAGCTGAGGTAACGCCGCAGCGCAAGACATATAAAACCACTTTAGCTTATTGGAGTCAAGCACAATTTCAAACTTTTTTGTGGAACGCAGTCTTGTCATGCTGCTCCGCATATACCGCCATTCCCCGTACGATCGATTGGCTTTTCGATCACGTCAAACTTAGCATCAAGTTCCCTCAGGAGCGATCTCACCCGCTGGGCACAATCATAATCGGCAAACGAGATGCTCAACATGCGAGCAACCTGATTAGATGTCTGGACCCCATAGAAATGCTCTAGGGCCACAAGCCCCTCGTGCGCCACAAACGCCTCAACCACATGAGGCGACTCCTCGTAGCACCATTGCGTCAACGGCCCCTCGCTCGTCTGTCGAACCACCAGGCCACCCATGCCAGACGGCTCACACGTCACAAGCAGGTACTCCCCGCCCTCGTCGCTCTCAAACAAAACCACCCGATCATCAAACAGCTCCATCGCGTCCCCTTTCTCTCGCTCTTATTTAGCAAAAGCATAGCAGGTAGATGGCTGTATACAGAACAGTTGTTCGTGTGTTTTCTATTGAGCTGTCCGCACAGCATGGTATGGCCGCACACAAAAAGGGCACCCCAAAAAGGAGTGCCCTAGCAAATCGCTTATGCAGCCAATCTACGCGACCGGCTCGATCTTCTCGAGGCCGCCCATGTAGGGACGCAGAACCTCGGGGATCGTGATGGTGCCGTCAGCGTTCTGGTAGTTCTCCAGAATGGCTGCCATGGTACGGCCAGCCGGCAGACCGGAACCGTTGAGGGTGTGCAGATAGCGCGAACCCTTGAAGTTCTCGGGGTCGCGATACTTGATGTTGGCGCGACGGGCCTGGAAGTCACCGCAGTTGGAGCAGGAGCTGATCTCCTTGTAGGCGTTGTAGCTCGGCAGCCAGACCTCGACGTCGTAGGTCTGACGGGCGGAGAAGCCCAGGTCGCCGGTGCACAGGCTAATCACGCGATACGGAAGACCCAGCTGCTGCAGCAGGAACTCGGCCTCGGCGGTCATGCTCTCGAGCTCCTCGTCGGACTCCTCCGGCTTGGCAAACTTGACCATCTCGACCTTGTCGAACTCGTGCTGGCGAATGATGCCGCGGGTATCGCGACCAGCGGAGCCGGCCTCCTCGCGGAAGCAGGGGGTGAAGGCGGTGTAGCGGCGCGGCAGGGTATCGGCGTCGAGGACCTCACCGGCGTGCAGGTTGGTGAGCACGACCTCGGCGGTGGGGATCAGGAAGTTGTCGCCCGAGACGTGATAGGCGTCGTCCTCAAACTTGGGCAGCTGGCCCGTGCCGAACATGGTCTGACGCTTGACGACGATGGGCGGCCACCACTCCTTAAAGCCACGACTGGTGTGCGTATCGAGGAAGAAGTTGATGAGGGCGCGCTCCAGACGGGCGCCGGCGCCACCGAGAACGGTGAAACGGCTGCCGGAGAGCTTGTTGCCGCGCTCGAAGTCGAGGATGTCGAGGTCGGTACCCAGATCCCAGTGCGGCTTAAAGTCGAAGTCGAACTCGCGCGGGGTGCCCCAACGACGGCGCTCGATGTTCTCGTCCTCGTCCTTGCCGTACGGCGTGGCCTCGCAAGGAATGTTGGGCAGGTGAGCCATGAAGTCGTACTGCTCCTGCTCGAGAGCAGTACGGCGCTCGGCCAGACCGTCAATCTTCTCGTTGACGGCGCGCACGGCCTCCTTGGCGGCCTCGGCCTCGTCCTTCTTGCCCTCCTTCATCAGGGCGCCGATCTTCTTGGACTCGGCGTTGCGCGTGGCTTGAAGTTCCTCGACCTCGGTGATGACGGCACGACGCTCGTCGTCGAGCTCAAAGAACTTCTCGCGATCCCAAGACGTCTGGCGGTTAGCCATGGCGACATCGATGGCATCGGGGTTCTCGCGAACAAACTTGATATCAAGCATTAGATCCTCCGGCGATATACATTCCATTTAGGTTGCAACCTTGTACATGTATGGGCAAGTATATACTTATGAGCGTTTACGACCCAACTCAACTACGCAAGAAGGCACCCAATGGACGCAGTTTTTTCCTTTTTGTTTGGCACCCGCACCGGTTTTGCCATCCTTTTCGCCGGCGGCATCCTGCTGTTTGCGATTCTTGCCTTTGTAATGGAGAAGCGCACCCATAAGATGTATGTCGACCGCGGCCCCAAGTCCGAGGACGAAGAAGACAGCTTCTGGGACTAACCTGCCAAAAAGGGACAGGTTTATTTTGGTCGGTTTTCTCTGGGCAAACGCAAGCGCCCCGCAACTGGAATTGAACCAGTTGCGGGGCGCTTTTCGCTAAAAGGACAAAACCGCAGGAAAAACCTGCCAACATAAACCTGTCCCTTTTTGGTCGGTTTACTGGAGGGTTGCGTCGATTGCCTTGACTAGGGCGCTGCGCATGCCGGCGTCCTCGAGCGCAACGACGCCCTTGATGGTGGCACCGCCGGGCGAGCACACGGCATCCTTCATCGCTGCAGGATGCTGACCGGTTGCGAGCTGCAGCTTTGCCGTACCCAGCACCATCTGGCTCACAATGCGATAGGCATCGGCACGCGGGATACCGTGCTTGACCGCCGCATCGCCCAGGGCCTCGATCGCCATGGCGACGAATGCCGGAGCGCAACCGCCCACGGTGCCGCCCACAAACAGCAGGCTCGTATCGAGCTCGACGACAGCGCCAAGCTTACCGAGCAGGTCGAGCACAACAGCACGCTGCTCGCCGTTGAGCGTAGAGGACTTCTCGCAGGCGATGACACCCTCGCCCACCGAAACCGGCGTGTTGGGCACCGTCGAGATATGCGCGACGCCCGGCAGGACCTGCTCCCACTTGGCACTGTCCCAAGTCCAGGCAACCGACAGAACGACCTTTTTGGCAAGAGCATCCTTGAGCGGGGCAAATACCTTCTCGATCATGTACGGCTTGACCGCAGCGACCACGATATCGGATGCGGCGACAACCTCGGCGGCATCGTGGCAAGCGGCCATCCCACGCACCTCACAGCGCTCAACCAGCGCGTCGTAGCGACCCGCACAGGCGCACATATCGCTCGCAGCTACACCGGCAGCGATCCAGCCATCTGCCATAGCGCTCGCCATATTGCCAAAACCGACAAATCCAATCTTCATATCACATAGTCCTTTCAGACACATTCCTCAAAACGAAAGGTATTGTCCCACGCCATTGTTTCGTATTGCCGACCTATTTGTGATACGGCTCGCCACGACTGATCTTGCAGGCACGGTAAATCTGCTCTAGCAGCACCACACGCGCCAGGTTATGCGGCAAGGTAATGCGTCCAAAGCTGAGCATCTCGTCGGCGCGGGCGCGCACCTCATCACTCACGCCGTCCGAACCGCCGATTACAAAGGCAATGTCGCTGCTGCCTCGCAGCATAAGATCGTCGAGCCTCGCCGAGAGCTCCTCGCTCGAGCGCTCCTTGCCCTCGATAGCCAGCAGGATCACATGCGCTCGAGATGGCAAGGCGGCAAGAATCGCCGCCCCCTCCTTGTCGCGCGCGGCATCCACGCCGCCCGCCTTAGCCGGGTCGATATCGGCCACCTCGCGGATATCCACCTTGGCATAGGCACCTAGGCGCTTGGTGTACTCAGCGCACGCGTCCTTCCAAAAGCGCTCCTTGAGCTTACCGACGCAAACGACGGTGTATTTCACGCGCGCCTACTCCTTCGAATCGTTTTGAACTTTGCCGGCGGCCAGCATCTGCTCGAACATCGAGGCCGACTGCGAAAAGTCGCTCGGCAGCACGACCGTCGAGGTTTTACCCGTGCGAGCGAACTCCGTCATCATCTCGGACCACTGCGTAAACATGAACAGTTGGTTGGCCTCGTCATTGCCGACACCCGTCTCCTGGATGATCTCGAGCGAATCTTTGATACCCAGCGCGATGGCCTTGCGCTGGTTGGCGATGCCCTCGCCCGCCTTTTCCATAGCCTCGGCCTCGGCGGTCGCCTCGGTGACGCGCTTGATGCGGTCGGCCTCGGCGAGCTCCTGCGCGGCAGCGCGCTTGCGCTGGGCAGCGTTGATGTCGTTCATGGAGTTCTCAACCTCGGTCGGCAGTGCGATTTTGGTGATGAGCGTCGACACGAGGGTGAAGCCGTAGGCGGCCATCTGCTCGGAAACAGTAGCGTTGACATCTTTGGCGATGTCATCCTTCTTGGCAAAGACCTCATCGAGCGTGTAGACGGGGATGGAGGAGCGCAGGGCGTCGGTGATGAAGTCGCGCATCTGGTCGACGGGCTCCTGCAGCATGTAGTAGCTCTTGTAGATGCCCGAATCCGCCGGGCCAGCACCCATGTCATAGCTCACGTGGTACTGAGCAGAGACCTCAAGGCCAATGGTCACATTGTCCTGGGTCTTAACGTCGATGCCAAAACCATTTTTCATGGTGCGCAGACTCACCGTGGCGGCCTTGCGGTCAATCACGGGCACCTTCACGTGGAAGCCCGCGTTGACGATACGATTGAACTTACCCAAGCGCTCGATGATTACGGCGTGCTGCTGCTCAACGACGTAGCAGGCGTTGGGGAGCAGCAACAACAGGATGATGATGGGAATCAAAAGGCTGGTAAGGGCGGCGATGATACCGGAAAATAGCATGGTCTCTCCTCTGATAGGCACACGTTGGCATTAGGATACCCGTCCAAGGAGATCGTGCATAACAAAAAAGCTCCCATTGCTGGGAGCTCTTTCAATCAATGGTGCGGGCGAAAGGACGTCCGCGTATCCGCTTCGTGGATCCGCACCGGCTTCGACCGCCTGCCGGCGGACTCGTCAACTCGCTAAAAACGCTCCGCGTTTTCTTTACGCTCGCTCCTTCGCAGGTTCAAGTCCCCGCGATGGGCCCATAACAAAAAAGCCCCCATTGCTGGGAGCTCTTTCATTTAATGGTGCGGGCGAAAGGACTTGAACCTTCATGGGGTTGCCCCCATACGGACCTGAACCGTACGCGTCTGCCAATTCCGCCACGCCCGCGTGCAGGAATTAGAATAACGGAGCGCCACCGCGAACGCAAGAACTATTTTTGAAAAAGTTTGCAGGCATTTTCCCAAGCGGCATGCGCGATTGTTTCGGCGTCCTCACCAGTGCGATCGACACGGTCGTTAACCAGCGCGTTTGCCGTAATGGAGATCATTGCGGGCTCGCATTCAAGACCGCGGATGGGCTCCGGAGCCATATACGGGCAATCCGTCTCGAACAAAATTCGATCGAGTGGGGTTGCCGCAAATGCCTCGCGCACGTCGTCGTTGCGCTTAAAGGTGGCCGCACCACCATAGGCGATATAGCAGCCCAGCTCCACAAAGCGCTCCATCGTGGCGCGGTCCTCGCCAAAACAGTGCAGCACACAACCGGCCTGGGGCACGCCCACCTCACGAAGCACGTTGTAGGCGTCCACGTGCGAGGTACGCTCCTGGTCCATGTCTTCGTGACGCAGATGCAGCTCCACCGGCACGTTACGGCACACGGCAAGCTCGAGCTGGCGTGCCATGCAGTCAATCTGCACGCTGTGGGGCGCCGGCGCGATGTCGTCGTCGTAATCCATGTGGTAGTCCAGACCGATCTCGCCAATACCGGCGCACAAAGGGTCATCAAGCGCAGCAACAACCTGCGCGTGAATGTCGTCGGTATAGTCCGGCGCGCCATACGGATGCACGCCGGCAAGATACTTGATCTGCGGGATATCCTGCATCGGCAGAATTTCGCGCACGAGCCAGTCGCTATAGTCCGTCACGCTGCGCTTGTCGGCGATGGGGTCGAAGACCGTCACCAACAGGTCGATGCCTGCCGCCTTGGCACGCACGAGTGTCTCGGGCACATCCTTGCCCCAGAACGAAAGCAGATGCGCATGCGTGTCGGCAAGCGGTGCCAAGGGTACGGGACAAGCAACCGTCTTCTTTTTCTTGGTAAACGTCACGCGTTCGGCATTAAGCGTCATGGGAAAGCTCCCGAGCCAGGCACACAAAGTCGGCGACGCCGAGCGTCTCGGCGCGCGTGGTGGATGCGATACCGCAAGCCTCAAAGGCGGCATCGAGCACGTCCTTGGCAAAGCCGTTGGCGCTCATGGAATTGCGGATGGTCTTGCGACGCTGAGCAAATGCAGCGTCAATCACGCGGGCCACAAATTCGCGATCGAGTCCTTCGGGCACCACACCGTCAACACGGTCGATGCGCACGACGGCCGAGTCCACGTGTGGCGCCGGCATAAAGCAACGCGGCGGCACCTCAAAGCGACCCGTTACCTGCGCATACAGGCCAAGCTTTGCCGTATAGCCGCCATAGGTCTTGTTGCCCGGCACTGCGGCAATGCGATCGGCAACCTCCTTTTGCACCATGACGACGGCGCGCTTGAGCGCCGGCATCGTCTGGAAAAATTGCAAAATGATCGTCGCCGCCACGTTATAGGGCAAGTTCGCGACAAATACCGTCGGCTCACCGCCCGCAGCCTGCTCAATCTGCCCCGGCGTCACCTTGAGCGCGTCGCCCATGATAAAGCGGAAGTTGGCATAGTCGGCGGCGTGGGCGTCGAGCACCGGTTCGAGCTCAGGATCGGCCTCAATGGACGTAACGCACGCCGCTTCCTGCAGCAACGCAAGTGTCAAAGTACCGCAACCCGGACCCACCTCGAGTACGCGCTCGTCACCTGCAAGCTCGGCAAGCTCGCAGATACGCTCGATCACATGATTGTCGATTAGAAAGTTCTGGCCCAGGCGATGCTTGGTCGCAAGGCCAAACTCCTCCAGCAGCTCCCTGGTGGCCGTGGGGTTTGCCAAAGGCGAAGTTGTCATAGTTGCCTCCTTAGCATGATGGCGGCGTCTTGAAACGAAAGGGCATGGACCGTTGCGGCCATGCCCTTACATCTAAACAGCAAATTGCCGATATGGCGCTCGCGAAGTCTCTACGCCAGACGCGGGAACAGCGGATCGCCCTTCTCGACGGGCTGACCACCAGCAAGCAGGCCCCAAGCGCAAATGCCCTTGAGGTCGTCGCTCGCGGCCTCGCCCTCACAGGACAGGCGGCGCAGAGCCTCGACAGAAGTCTGGGGCATGAGCGGCATCAGCAGGTGGGCGGCGATGCGGATGGCCTCGAGCAGGTTGTAAATCACAAATGCCAGCTCGTCAGCCTTGGCCTCGTCCTTGGCAAGCGCCCAGGGCTCGGAGTCCTCGATGTAGTGGTTGGCGGCATGGATGAGCTCCATGACCTCATCCTTGGCTCCGCCGTAATCGAGCATGTCCATCTTGGCCATGTAGCGCTCGACCAAACCGTCGGCAATCTTTGCCAGCGGGTTATCGAACGCGTCGGCAGACGCCGGTTTAGCCGGGGCGCAGCCGTCAAAGTACTTTGCGCTCATGTTGAGCGAGCGCGAAATGAGGTTGCCCCAGCTGTTGGCCAGATCGGCGTTGTAGACCTGCTCCATGCGATCGAAGCTGATGGCGCCGTCGGTACCGGGAACGACGTCGGTCATGAAGTAGTAGCGATAGCCCTCGACGCCCAGCATGTCGATAACGTCCTGCGGAGCGATGGCGTTACCGCGGCTCTTGGACATCTTCTCGGCCTTGCCTGTCTCGGCATTGCGCACGGTCAGGAAGCCGTGGGCAAAGACGTGCTCGGGCAGGGCCTCGCCGATGGCCATGAGCATGGCGGGCCAAATGACGCAGTGGAAGCGGATGATGTCCTTACCCACGATGTGGAACTGCGCGGGCCAGCGATAGGCCAGCTCGGCACGCGCCTCGTCGGTGTCGACACCGTAGCCGACGGCCGTCATATAGTTGAGCAGCGCATCGAACCACACGTAGGTCACGTGACCCTCGTCAAACGGGACCTGAATGCCCCAGTCAAAGCTCGTGCGGCTCACGGAAAGGTCGTTAAGGCCGCCCTCGACAAAGCTACGTACCTCGTTCATGCGGAACGCAGGCTCGACAAAGTCGGGGTGCTCGTCATAGAGCTTGAGAAGCTTGTCCTGGAAGGCGGAAAGCTTAAAGAAGTAGGACTCCTCCTGCACGCGCTCAAGCGGACGGTGGCAGTCGGGGCATAGATGCTGGCCGACGCTGCCGTACTCCTCGTCGCCCTTCTGGACCTGCGTATCGGTAAAGTAGGTCTCGTCGGGCACGCAATACCAACCGTCGTAGCTGCCCTTATACAGGTAACCGGACTCCTTCATGCGCTCCCACAGATACTGCACGGCATGATGCTGGCGCGGCTCGGTGGTGCGGATGAAGTCGTCGTTGGAGATCTCGAGCTTGCTCCAAAGCTCCTTGAAGTGCGGGGCCTGGCTATCGGTCCACTCCTGCGGCGTCATGCCATGCTTGGCTGCGGCCTCGGCGACCTTCTCGCCGTGCTCGTCCATGCCGGTCAGGAACTTGACGTTATAGCCGGCGGAACGGCGATAGCGAGCCTGAACGTCGGCGATGATGGTGGAATAAGCCGTGCCCAGGTGCGGATCGGCGTTGACGTAGTAGATGGGCGTCGTGATAAAGAACGAAGGCTTGCTTTGATCCATGGGGTTTGTCCTCCAGAAAAACGTTGCATACAGAGGATGATTCTAGCGCAAGGGCTGGATATCCTCCATCTATTGCATATCGAGCACCATGGCATAGACATCGCGCTTGCGGCGCGAATACTTCTGAGACAGGCGCTTGGCCACCGCAGACGCGGGCTCCCCCTCCTCGAGCGCGGCGCGGATATCCTCGCGCAGGGCCTCGTCGGGATCCGCTGCCGCAGCGCCGACCGGCACGATACCGACCTCCTCATCCTCGCTCGGCGGCGCGATGACCAGCGCGATCTCGCCCTTTACCTCGCCGCGAGCACGCAGCTCCTCGGCAAGCTGGGCAGCGGGCCCGCGCAAGACCTCCTCGTGCAGCTTGGTGAGTTCGCGGCAGACGGCAGCCTCACGCTGGGGAAAGACCTCCGTCACGGCCTCGAGCGTCGCCACGATGCGATGTGGAGACTCGTAGAAGATGAGTGCGCCGGGCACCACGGCAAGGCGCTGCAAACGGCGCACGCGGTCGCCGTGCTTTCGGCCCAAAAAGCCCTCGAAGAAAAAATGCTCGCAGGGAATACCGGACGAAACGAGCGCCGTGACGCAAGCAGAAGGCCCGGGAATAACTTCGACGGGCACATCGGCCTCACGCGCCGCCTCGACCAGCGCCTGGCCGGGATCGGACACGCTCGGCATGCCGGCGTCCGAGGCAAAGGCGAGGGTCTCCCCCGCCAGCAGACGGTCGACCAGGCCGGCAGCGCGGCTAGCGATCACATTCTCGTCGCAACGGACAAGCGGCTTGGAAATGCCCAGGTGCATCAGCAGCTTTGACGTCACACGCGTGTCTTCGCAGCAGATGACATCGGCAGCGGCAAAGGCCTCGCCAACGCGCGGGGACAGGTCACCCAGGTTGCCGATGGGCGTGCCGACCACATAGAGTTTGCCCGTATGGGCGCTGTTTTGCGTCATATCAACCTATTCAATCATGCCGCGCTCGAGCGTACCGAGCGCCGCGCGGGCGTCCCATGCTGCAATGCGCTTCTCGGTCTTCCACGTTTGGAAGAACCAACCGGCAGCCGGCGCAAACGAAGCCAGCTGGTTGGCGATAAACACGCGCTCGTAGGCGTTGCGGCCCTCGGGCGTAACCGACGAGTTGGCAAAGATCGCCGCGCCCGACCATTCGCCCACCAGCACGGGGAACCCAGTCGAAATCGCTTCTTTAAGCTCGCGCTTGTTACGCGAAATCGCCGTCGTCAGCCCGCGGGGGCTCGTGATGTCGAGCGCATACTCGTCGCGGTAATGGTACAGGTGAAGGTCCATGTAGACGTTCTTGTACTTGGCGCCGCGCATAAAATGCTTCCACTCGCTGGGATGCCCCGACGACGAGAAGACGACGATCTTATCCTCGGGCATATACGAACGGACGAGCTCGTAGGCATCGCGATAGAAATTGCGCAGGTAATGAGCGGGAATGCCATCCGTCATGGTGAAGAGGCTCTTGCGAACGCTCATCTGCGGCGTGTCCAGCAGCTCAATGCCCAGCAGGCTCTCGGCCTCGCCATAGCGATCGGCCAAGCGCTCGAGCACGTCGAGTGCGACATGGCGGCCGTTAGTGGACGAATGCCACTCGGCAACAGCCTCCGGCGTGGTGGGCGAATCGTTGGAATCGCCCTGGCCACCGGGCACGGTTGCCAGATCGAGCAGCACGCGGATGTCGTACTTGGCAGCCCACTCAATCGCGCGGTCGATGTAATCGACAACCGATATGTAGGAGGCATCGGACTCCTGTGAGCCAAAGGCATACCAAGGCACCGGCAGACGCACGGCATTGAGACCGATCTGCGCCATGCGACGAAAATCGTCCTCGCTCACAAACGTCTCGTAATGGCGGCGCATGCGCTCGTTATAGGCGGCGGTACCCATGGCCTCCTGTAGCTCGGCCGCGTTGGATGCACCGGTCGCCGCATACAGCGACGGGGTCACCCAAGGCTCGGGAATAAACCAGCCAGAGAGATTAACGCCGAGTATCCTCTCCATCACTGCCCCCTTCGGATCATGCAGGTCGAACCCGCATCGTATTGCATAGGATAAGTATCGTTTTGAGTATACCCGCGTGTGCGGACAGGCGACCGAACGGTCTGTAAAGTGACGCGAAAGTGGGAGGAATGTCTGGGGCGGGCGGGCTCGGAATGGTGCGACGAGGTGTGTACGCGCGCCGGAGGCAGGCACCGGAAAGTGTGTCCCGTTCTATCGCTCAATAATGGGGCGCATTTTCCGCAGAACCCTACATAAAAGAAAAGGACCCCTTTGCAGAGGTCCTAGTCAATTCAAGGTGGCGGGGAAGGGAATCGCGTCCGCGCGCTGCGCGGACGGACCGCTGCGGCGCTTACGCGCCTTGCGAGCTGCGCTGGCAAACGCTTACGCGTTTACTCAGCTCCGCGCCCTCACGGGGTTCGATTCCATGTGGGGGCTGCATAAAAGAAAAGGACCCCTTTGCAGAGGTCCTAGTCAATTCAAGGTGGCGGGGAAGGGAATCGAACCCCTGACACGAGGATTTTCAGTCCTCTGCTCTACCAACTGAGCTACCCAGCCATTTGAGGTGTGCCTTGTTTCAAGGCTTGATTAGTATAACCAAGGACGCGTTCCGGTCAACCGAGAATTTTAAAAAAGTTTTTGAGCACAGCCTCGGTTCTATAAATCGGCACGTCAGAGACATCAGCCGGCAGCAAGAAGTTTTTCGCTCAGAGCCGCACGGGCAAACTCACTTGGCGTCATCCCCTCGGCAGCCGCCCGTCGACGAATGGCCTCCTTCATTCCCAGAGGAATCTTGACTGACAGCGTTGCCGTCCCCTCACCTGAGAGTGGGGGCCGTCCATGCACGATCCCACCAACGGTGTGTTCGCCATCCGGAAACTCTCCGCGCTCGTACGACTCGCACCACGCGTCAATCATTTCATCCGTTACAACCTGACCATTAGCGGCCGTATACGTCTTGCCCATCATCGACCCCTTTGCCGAGCCTGTTCAATCTCCTGCCAAAATTTCTTCTGGACTGGAGACAAGGCATGAATGATAAGCCACCCACGGACAAGCTCGACCGCGACAAGCTCCACGCTTCGTCCGTCTGGGAGCCATCCAATCGCAAGCCATCTCGGCGGCTCGTCCTTCGACTCGCGACGAATGCACTCAGTAACCGCAAGCCAAGCGCTAAGCACCTGCTTTTCCGTCAGGTGCTTTTTAGCGTTGGGATGGATCTCAACATCCATGCATCTTCTCCTCCATCTTACCCAATTTCGTATGACGAAAGTCCGCTGTCGCCAATTCTTAAGCCGGCACGCGTTGGAGAGCAGGGATCGAAACAATGATTGAAGGACGCTCTAGTACGGCCCAGGCGCCGGGGCAGGAGCACGTGCGCCAAGGACGAACGCTTTCGTAGCGCGCGAGGATATTGCCGTCGCGATCGATGAAGGCGATGTCGATGGGATAGGCCATAAAACACGTATGGACCGAAGAGCAGCGTGGAAACGCCATGACGAGCGGCAGACCGTTGGCGGCAACCGGACACCGTCCCAGCATGCCGCGCAGGCGCACGGCAAACGACTCCGCCACCACAAACTCGGCCGGCGTCCAACCCAGCCTGTTGAGCGCCCGCGCGTACGCGATGTAGGACGAGACCGCGGTCACATGACCACCCCCGGACGCCATGGATCGACCGTCACCGCGCGCTCGTGCGACAACGTTGTCGGCGCCCCCAGCGTAACGCCAGCGATGCTGAGAGAAGTCGGCCACGGCTCATAGTGCATGGTGCAGGTGTAGGTCCTAAACGTACCGGATAGGGAGAGCAGGCCACCATCCGATGCCTCCGCGCCTTGCTCGCTCGACACTTCGATCTGCAAGCCATAGCCTTCCATGGCATTCAGAATTTGAGTCTGAACCGTCGCCGAGGCATCGGCAGAGCTTTCGTCGCCCTCCCCCTCCGACGCCACGGCGTGCGCCAACACGATGTCGGGCACCACGCGGTCGAAGCGCGCGACAGCGCTGGCAAAGATCATGACGTTGTACACGATGAGTGCCAGCACCAGCAAAACGGGCGTAACCACTGCCATCTCCACCGTCGCTTGGGCGCGCTCCTCGCGCAGACGCATGCGGATACTCATTACGACCCACCGCCCAGAGCGCCAACCAGCGTGGCGACATCGACGGTGAGCGGGATGGAGCCGCCGCCGGGCAGAGGAATCTCCGCAAGCGTGAACACCGTGCCGCTAATGGTGCGTTCGACTTGATATTCCAACGCCTCGCAAAGCGCCTTGGGATCGGTCACGCCCAACGGAATACTTCGCAGCTTGTCTTGCGCTTGAGAGAAACCAGCAATGTCAGACCCCGGACTCTTAATGACGTTGGCGGAATCGGTCAGCACCGGCTTTCGCAGGCGCAAGTCGCACGGCTCCAGACCCAACGCCGCCACGGACGCCGAAACGGTATCGCCGAGCCACGATGCGATGGAGCCCAACGCGCCGCTGCCCCCTCCTAGGCCTTTAATCATCTCGTCCATAAGTTCGTCGGCCGAACCTTGGATGTCTCCGTATCCCACAAGCAGCCGTCCCCAGACATCCATGACGCCATCGAGTACGCCGGCAACGCCACCCGAGCGTTCCTTCAATGTCGAGAAAAATCGCGAAAGCACGTTGTTTTGCGCCGTCGCCCCATCGGGCGCCAGCACCGCGGCAGAGATGGCACCGCGATCGCCAAGCCTGACTGCCGTGTTAAACGAAGAGTTGAGCTCATCGGGGCTCGAGATGGCACCCGAAACCGCAAAGGCAACCACGCCGTTGCGACCGGGCGGAGCGATACGCGGACGCTCACCGGAAAGTTCTTTGATGGCGGTATCGAACGCATTGCCCGCACGGTCGGCTTCGTCCTCGGTCTGACGCTCGAGCTCGAGCTCCTTGTTGCGACAGTCGACGTAGTCCTCCAGGGCGTCTTTAAACTTGTCAAAGTGATACTCGAAGCCGTTTTCGATAGAGGTTGAAGGCGCCGCAACAGCACCAAGCGACAAAACGCCAAAATGGCATTTGCTGCATTTATCCTGTCCATCGTAATCGGCAACCGAAGCAAATCCGCTCGGCGTCCCTTTCTTATAGTTGGGGCAGGTCGTCCCGTAATGCAGATACGCCTTGTCATCGTTTACGCTAGTCGGCCACACCGCATCGGTATAGAGTTCCGTCGCCCGAACCTCATCAGAGTTGCGCGGCAGCAGCGGAATATAGGAGGAAACCCTGTCTCCGTTCTCGGTTATATATGCCCGATCGACCTCCGCGTTCGCATAGGTATAAAACGCCTTACGCGCCGCAGACTCTGCCTTCATCTCGACACTCGAGCCGCGGGGCTTCTCATTTGTCAGACGCCAATGGTAGTAGTCCTTCGCGCGATCAAGGGCAACTTGGGGCTCCCACGTAACGCTCGATGAGTAATGCGGATTTTGAACACCGGAGAGATCCGTTAGGCTTTTCGCACGCTCCCACATGCAAGAACAGCTGCCGACCGAGCCCTTGTCAGACCCACCACAATCCGCCAGCCAAGCGCGCTCCTTTGCCTTCGCCGTCTCCTCCGAGGCCTTCCGCAGCTCCTCGGCCGCACGCTCTAAATCATCTGATGTGTCTTTAATGGTATCGGTCGAGATCTCTGACCCTTTGAGCGCAGCAAAGTCCGACTCGGATGTCCTGGGCACGGCAAGCGCCGTACCGGTATAGGTCACACTATCGGTATCCTGCGCCGACACCGCCTGCGTGGCACGCGCGGCGATCAGATACGGCAGAGCCGTCTCGATTTTCTGTAAGCCTTCCGATGCGCTTTTGGCAAACTTGTTGCGCGTTTTAATGATCTCGATCCCGGTGTCGACCATATTGCCGGCAACCGGCTCGGCACCCGGGATGAGGATGGCGACCAGGCCCGTCCCGATCGTGGCAAACCCCGCCAGCCCCAGACTCAAGATACTCGCATCAACCACCGTGGCAGCCGTGTGATAGGACGACACTACGTTGGCACCCGCCAGCGCGCCGCTATCGGCCGCCACCTGGGTGTCCCCGGCACGCGACATGCTCCATATCGCCGCGGTCGACGAAAACAACAATGTGAGCACCACTAGGATGACCACGGCAGAAGAAAGCGTGGTATAGGCGCCGTCTTCGATAAACAGATCGACACCGGCTCGACCCATAAAGCCGCCTCGCTTGCGATGGCAGCTCGGACGGTGCGTCAAAACGCGTCTAGACCAGAAACGCTTAATCCCATGCAGCAATCCACGAATCATAATCTCCCTCCAGCCATTCGGGACGCGATTGATACGAGACATCGACCTTGAGCTCAACGTAGCCGCCCTCGGCGGTACCACCCATAGCCTGCGCAAACGCACCGATCACAGGCAACGGCTTGACCTCGCCGGAAACGGACACGGACGAGGCGCCACCCGCACCGACCCGGCCAAGCTCGATATCCCACGACAACGGCCCGCCGGCATGAAAGATCGAAACGTTGGGCACTGCGGCAAGTCGGCGGCGGGTGAACTCCTTAAGATCGTCGTCCTCCGCCGTCGTCGTGGTCATGAGCCGCGCGGTCTCGGCGGCGGCAGACTCCATGACCGCGCGCGTATAGAGCAGACACGCCGGTTGCAGTGCGAGAAGGATGAGCGTCAGAAACGTCGGCAGCAAAAAAGCGGCCTCGACCGTAGACTGCGCCCGGTCCTCGCGCGCGATATCAATACAGCGCGATGTCCTCAGCACCCGCAGCAGCGTCGACAACCGATGTCGAGGTGACGCCGTGAGACGCCGCCCGCTCGACCAGCGCCGCCAAGCGCCCATCGGTGCCAGCACGCCAAAGCCCCGCAATCGCCAGCACGATCGATAACAGCGCCACCGTGACGATGGCGTATTCGACCGTCGCCTGGGCAGATTCCTCACGCAGGACATCATGCATTTCACGATCCCTCCTTTGAGTCCGTTGCCTGCGGGCTCAGGCGCACGGCGCGCAGACGACACGAAGCATCGCCAGTATCCGCGGCAACCGTCACCATATCGACCCAGCCGCGTCCGTCGCGCACGATAGCGCCCCACACGTTGCCCTTGATATCGAGATAGCCGCTCAGAGCAAGTTGTGCCGTGGGTACCTCGCGATAGGCACGCAGCATATCCGCTGCCGCTTCGGTCATCGGTCGGTCCTCGGACCATGCAAGCCGGACCGCAATCGCGTTGCCCTCAGGCGAATCCGTCGCAGTGCCAGACCGCTTGTCGAGCGCCCGCAGAAAGGTTTGCGCCGTGACAGCGACATCCGAATCGTCCGCATCTCGCATCTCATCTTTTTGAGACGCCACCGCCGAATCTGAGCCCAAATCGGAGGCGGTCCCAGGACGCTGCTGCCGCGCGGCGTTAAGCCCCCAAAGCACCACCGCTATCGCCACGGTCAGGCAAGCAAACACCAGCAGCACCCCGATGGGGCGCTCGCCCTCTACAGGCTGTTGATGCCCTCGCTGATCGCATCCCATAGCTCTTTAACCTTGCCTTTAAATGCAACGATGGCAATAATCGCGATCACCACAAGTACGCCCACTAAAATGGCGTACTCGGTGGTACCCTGCGCGCTCTCCTCCTGCAACAGCTCCTTGGCATGCTGGCGAGTGTGAATCGCCCGGCAAAAAGCCCAGCTCCAAGCCTTGTCAGCAACTTCGACCATCGTGTTCATGTATTCCTCCCTACATCATCCCGCCTGCTCCCAGCAGCGGGCCCAATATGGACAGAAGCAACGCCGGCAAGATGAGCGTGCCGGTGGGAATCAACAGCTTGACGGGCGCACGCTCGATCTCGCGCTCGACCGCGGCGCGATGAGCCGCACGGATCTCGCGACTTTGAGCGGCCAGCGTCTCGGCAAGTGGGGCACCCAGGGCGAGCGCCTGCCCCACCGTGATGGCAAAGGTCTCGAGCGCTCGCACGTCCAGATCGCGCGCGGCGGCCAACAACTCGTCCTCACGCGTGCCCACGCCCACCTGCCACGCCATGCAGGCGCGCTCAAGGCGAAGAGCCAGCACTGACCGGCGGTTGGCGCAGAAAATCTCAAGCGCCGCATCAAACGAAAGACCGGCCGAAAGACCCAAGCGCACAACATCGATCATCTCGGACACTTCGCCGAGCGACACTCGCGCCGGGCCGCCCGCTCCAACCGCGCCCTTCACTCGCGCGGTCAGAGCATCGACCACCGAGCGACCAGCGGCAGCGACCAGCACCGCCTCGCGCTTGCAGGCCCCTGCGATCTTGCGTGCATCCGCCCGATCAAAACCCGTCGCGACAAATACACTCAGGGCGCACAGGCAAGCCGCAACTGCAACCGAGGCGCTCATAGCTCCACCCGCATAATGCGCCGGATAACCACCAGGGCAACGGCGTTGAGGGCAAGACCCAGCACCACAGCGCCCGCGCCGGCAGGCGTCGCAAGACCGCGACGAAAATCTGCCGAAAGCAGCGCCAACACCGCGCACATGCCCGCCGGCATCGCCGCGACCATATGCGCAGACATGCGAGCCTGCGACGTCTTAACATCCAGGCGGCGCTTGAGCTCAATGCGCTCCCCCACCATGCTCGACGCCTCGGACAGTAAGTCGGCAAGCGGAGCGCCGGTGCGCTGAGACACCTTAAGCGCCAAGGTCACAAGCGAAAGACCGGGGGCGTCGATACGCACGAGCAAGTCATCGAGCGCGTCGGTCGCCGAGATGCCGCAATCGATCGCCGCCGCCACCCGCAAAAACTCGTTATGCACTGGCTCTTGCGCATGAGCGCCCACAAAGCGCATGCCCTGGGCCAGCGAATGTCCCGAGGCAAGCGACATGGAAAGTGCGGTAAACGCCTCGGGCATTGCCTCTTCTGCATCGTGTTGCTCGCGCCGGCTCTCAAAGCCATCCCGAGCGGCACCAACGGCAAACGGAGCAACAAGTCCCAAGGCAAATCCGAGGGGCGATAACGACACCATCGTTAGTAAAACGCAGCAGACACCGCTCGATAGCAGCAGAAACGCCAAACATCCCGAAGCATCCTCGATCACGAGGCCAAGGCGATGCGCCAGAGCCAGCGATGCCCACGAACGGGCGATCTTTTTCAGCAGATCGTTTTTCACCAGCTCACGCGGCAGCTTCTCTGCCACCGTCTCGAGCGCCTGACGTGCCAGCTCCGCCGGCGGTACCTGCGGCACACGAGGTTCCGCCCCGCACGCCGTCGCGACAGAAAGCCCTGCCAAGCCCCCTACGACGAGGGGCACAGCGATCTCCATTCGTCCACCTCCTCTTGTGTGAGCGTCCCCGACCGCAGGCCTTCTGCGATAAACGGCGGCTCGCGGTCAAGCGTCCAGGTGCGCTCGGCGGCATCGAACGTCACATAGCGCTCGAGCTCTACGCCGCCCGATGCGGCGCGTCGCACCCCCGAATACGAGGAGACGAAGCGCCTGCCATCGGCGTGGCGCTCGGACATCACGATACCGTCGAGCGCCATGGCAATCTGCTCCTCGATGAGCTCACTCGGCAGGTCGATGCCATAACGTGCAAGCAACGTCAGACGCACCACGGTCTCCTGTTCTGAACCCGCATGAAGTGTGGTGAGCGACCCGTCGTGGCCCGTGTTCATGGCCTGCAACATGTCGCAGCACTCGGCACCGCGCACCTCGCCCACCACGATGCGGTCGGGGCGCATGCGCAGGGCATTAGTTACCAGGTCGCGGATCGTCACCGCGCCTTCACCCTCAATTGAAGCCTCGCGCGCCTCTAGGCGCACCACGTGCGGATGATGCGCAAACTTGAGCTCGGCAGAGTCCTCGATCGTCACGATGCGCTCGCCGGTGGAAATCTCACATGACAACGCGTTGAGCAGGGTGGTCTTACCAGATCCCGTGCCTCCCGCAACCGCCAGGTCCTGTCGCAGCGACACCGCGCACGACAGCAGCTGCGCATACCAAAGCGGCAGCGACCCCAGCCCCACAAGCTCGTCCAGCGAGCAGATACGGTCCGAGAACTTTCGGATGGTGAGAATCGGTCCGTCAATCGCCACAGGCGGAATCACCGCGTTGACGCGATAGCCCGTTTTGAGGCGGGCGTTGACGATGGGGCTGCGCTCGTCGATACGGCGGCCAAGTGGCGAGATGATGCGGTCGATAAGCACACGGATCTGTTCATCATCCTCAAACGCATGCTCGATGGGGTACAAGACGCCGCCGCGTTCAAAGAAAGCCGAGCGGCAGCCGTTGATCATGATCTCGGTAACGGTGTCGTCCTCGATGAGCGGCTGCAACGGCCCCAAGCCCACCACGTCATCCAAAATCTCGTCGATGATGGTTTCGCGCTCGGGCGTCGCGAGATCGGTCGGCTCCTCAACATTGAGCGCCGCCTCCACCGCAGGACGCAATTCCGAGCGGGCAAGTGCCGGGTCGATATAGGCGCTGATACGCGCCACTTCGTCGTAACCCATGCGGTCCATCACGGCGCGCTTGGTGCGTCGTTTCACCGCGCGGCGACGCCCCGCATCTACAGGCGCTGCCGCCGCTGCAGCGCCGGCAGCCTTAATCCTCGTTTGCAGGCTCATCGCTGATCACCCTCGCGCAACCAGGGAAGGCGGATACGCGGGCGTTCGGTACGCGTTGCACGGTCGGCGACCATATCGCCCCAAGGGCCGACGGCGCACCCCAGTTCCACGAGCATCTCGCGCGTGGCCTCGCGCATGCTAGTCGCAAAAGCACTGGTCTGCCCCACCGCCTCGTCAGCGCGTCCAAACGCCATGAGCGCGGCGAGATCCTGCCCGCCATCGGCGATACGAATCTTGGAGCTCAACGCACAGGCAATCTCAAAGCGCATGGCGACGTCCTCGTCTGCCCCGCGCGCACCGAACCGGTTGAACACGGCGCTCATGCGCGTGCGCGGCACACCTACTCGACTTGCCAGTTCGATGACGCGCGACGCCGATGTCGCGGACGACACCGCCGCATCGCCAACGACCAGGCAACGGTCGCTCGCCGCCACCGCAGCCGCCACGGCGTCGCCCCAAAAGACCGAGGTATCGATAAAGACCACGTCGGATTCGCGACGCAGAACATCAAGCAGTAGCTCCACCGGACGCGCCATGAGCTCAGCTTGCTCGGGCGCCGCGACGGGACCCCAGAGCGTAACGCCCGGCGCCACGCGCATCGATGTGGCTACGATATCCGGCTCGGTGAGCGTGCCCGCCGCCGACGGCTCGATAAGTGCCGCCATATCGCGCGGAGCATCGACGCCTAACAAGTCGTAAAGGTTTCCAAACATCAGGTCCAGGTCGAGCACGGCGGCACGCAAGCCCAACAGCGACGATGTGTGTGCCATGGTGGCAACGATCGTCGACTTGCCGCAACCGCCCGAACCCGAAATAGCGCAGATGACCGGAGCTCGATGCGGCGGAGCGGCAGCGTCTGCCGGCGGCATCGGAGGCGGCGGGGCGGGCGTCGGTGGCAGCGCCCCCGTCTCCCCCGCCGCAACCACACGCTGCGTCCAAGCCGGCATGGCAGCTTGTTCGGTCTGCGAGGCAGGCTCGTTCTGCGCAATCTGCTCATGCTGCATTAGCGACAACTCGCCGCACCCGGCAAAGCCCTCAACTTCGTCGAGTTCATCCACCAGATTCACGCCGTGCACGTATCCCATATCTACAGCCGGGGAGTCGCCAGCATGCTGCGCCGGCCCTCCAGCGTCATCGCATACAAGGGGGTTCCGGGGGCGCCGACCATGCTCGGCTTCCGCTTTTCCATAATCATCAACACGCGGGCCTCTTGTAGCGCGAGGCGCCCCGGGTTCCCTATCAACAAAAGCATCGGGCTCAATCGTCATGCGCCGATCGGAATCAACCGCTCCCTCGCCCGCGCGCCCGTTGCCGCATATACTGTGTGCAGCGATGACCTCGGTCGCCCCCGCGCGAAACAGCCCCTCGATATCCGACGGATCGAGCGCTTCTATCAACACGACCACGCGACTCACGCGGCCTTCGGCCGTCAGGCGCGCAACAGTCTTGCGCACATCTTCGGTATCAAACAGAGACGCCGCGATGATGGCAGCCCCGCGGCGCGACGGAAACGCCCGCGCCATGGAAACCAGCCCGTCCAGGTCACCCACGCGAAGCACCTGTGCACCCGCATCACGGCCCTCGACTTCCCGCTGCAACAGCCCGTAATCGCCGCACGCGCAGCACGCAAGCCAGATCGCCTTCATCACTCGTCGCCTCCGCTCTTTTTGCCGCGCGCCGTGGCGGGAATCGTCAAGCTGACCGTTCCCTTGCCCGAGGCTCCCAGCAGTTCCTTGACGTCTTCGGGGTCAGCCGCCAGCGTCACCCATTCGATCTTGCCCTCGCGCGTGGCACCGGAATCCTCACTGGTATCGATCACGTGCGCGCCGCACAGCCGATCGGTCACGCCGTCCTTTTGCACGTACACGTCCACGTAGCTGCCCACGCCCGTGGCACCGCCGACCGAGTGCTCGGCATCGACCGCCACCGAAACGGCAACCTTGCCCTTAGGCACCTCGAGCTTGCGGCTCTCGGCCTTGGTGTAGACATTGCAGATCACGGCGTTTTTGGGAATACGCGAAGTCGTCACGTCGCCGCGCACCTGGCGCAGCTCGGTCGCCGCGTCACGCGGCAGCAGACTCGTCAGCCATTCCTGGGTTATGACATTGGTCTCATCGAGGGTCTCACCCACATCGATATCGCGCGCCGCGACGCATACCTCGACGCGATCGCCACCGTACTTGGCCAAGGTCTCAGCCTGGACCTGTTCGGCTTGCGAGCGGATCGACGAGCCGTAAACCATGCAGAGCAGAGCAGCGAGCACGCCCGCGACCAGACTGATGGCGATGCGCTTGCTCTTGTTCACGGCCGCTCCTCTCATGGCAGTGCCGGGCGAATGCCCGTACCACCATTGTCTGGGCGGCCAGAGTGCAAAGCGGCGCAATCGCAATCTTGGTTTTCGATGTCAAACCAATCGCTGACCAAAAGCTGACCAGCCCGTCAAGCTCGTGGCAAGGTTTTGGTCAGCACGTCAGCAAACTGCATGTTTCGAGGCTTTTCCGCAGCAAAAAAGCCGTCTCCCGAACAGTTGGGAGACGGCTGTCATAGGAAAAATCAATTACAGATGGACATCGGGATCGAGCATTTGAGCGCTCACGCGCATGGATGACGCCAGATTTTGGAAAGTTTCCAGACGCAGGCTGTCGATCTGCCCGGCGTCCTCGGCCTCGCGAACGGCGCAACCCGGTTCGTGGGTATGCGTGCAGTCGCCAAACCGGCACGCACGCGATGCCTCGACAATCTCGGGGAAGGCGCGTGCCAGACCCCGCTCGTGACCCACGAGCGGCAAACTGCGCAGACCCGGGGCATCGGCGATCACGCCGGCGTCGCCCGGCAGCGCCACCATCACGCGCGCGACGGTAGTGTGACGGCCCTGGTCGTCGCGTTCGCGCACACCGCCGGTCGCCAACGTATCGTGGCCCAGCAGTGCATTGAGCAGCGTCGACTTGCCGGCACCCGACTCGCCCAGAATCATGGCGCAGCTCCCGGCAGGCACGCAGGCACGGACCTCGTCCAGACCGCGGCCCTCGGCAGAAGACGTCAAGATCACGCACACGTCCGGACCCACCAGACGGCGCACGCGGTCCAGATCGCGCTCGAGCTCCCCGGCATCGCAGCGGTCAGCCTTGGTGAGCACCACCACCGGCTCGGCATCGCAGTCGAGCGCCAACACCAGCGAGCGCGCCACACGGTCGAGCAGCACCTCGCCGGCACCGAGCGCCTGCACGATTAGCACGCTATCCACGTTGGAGCAGAGCACCTGGCGCTCTCCGCGGGCACGGCCGCGCCAACGCTCAAAGCTCGTACGGCGCGGCAGTACGCATTCAATCACGCCCATATCGTGCCCGGGAGCGCGGCGCACCGCCACACGATCGCCCACGGCAGGCAGCAGGACCTCGTCCCCACCGCGCGACTTGGCAAATCCCACGGCATGCTCGGCGCGGAAGGTATCGTCGGCAGTCGCCACCAGCGGAAACCCACGATCCAAGCGCACCACGGCGCCAAGCTGCATCTGCTCGGGCTCCTCGGCATGTGCGCAGAAATCATCAAAGGCAGCCTGCTGAGCTTCATCGACCGGCAGGTCATCGAACGCCGGAACGTCCTGCAGCGCGTCGAGTCCCGGCACGCTCGCCAGCAGCTCCTCGGCAGACGCGGGAGCCTCGGTCGCGAGCTTCCGACGACGATCGCGCTTAGCCCGCGCCCCCGTCGTCTTTTTCTTCGCTTTAGCCTTAGCCTTGCCCACAAGCGCCTCCCAGCACCATAAATCAAAACTGAGCAGGTATTTTCCCACAAAAAAGAGTCGGCCGAGCAAATGCTCGACCGACTCACACACTTTCCCTCAGCCTTTATCATCCACACGGGAGAAAAGTCAGCAACGTCACCGCAGGGCCCGCCCGCCGAGAGGGGTTTCCAAAGGGCACATCCCGCAGCCGCAACGCGGCGAGGACGTACCCGTGGAAACCCCGCAGGCGGGCGGGCCCGGACAGGTACGTTACTCTTTCTCCACCGCGCGCATGATCGCCTTGTAGATCTCCATCAGCGGGATGATCAGGAAGGCCAGGCCCAGGGCAGCAACAACGCCCTTGAGCTCAAGCGTCACGGGGCCAAAGAACATCTCGGCAAGCGTCGGCTGCACGGTTACGATCACCGTCAGCACCAGCGCCAGCGCGGCGGAAGCCCACAGCCACTTGTTTTGCTTCTTCATGGTGAACAGCGACGCACGACGGCTGCGCATATTGAAGCAGTGGAAAATTTCGACCATGTTGAGCGTGATGAACGCCATCATCACGCCTTCCTCGTCGGCATTGCCGGCGATCATATCGGCGATGTGGATGTAGCCCATGTCAAAGTACACGCCCACAAAGAAGCTCGCCAGCACCAGCGCGGTGATGATTAGGCCCTGGACCACGCAGTCCAGACCCATATGTCCGGCAAAGACACCGTCCTTGGCGTTGCGTGGCTTACGCTTCATGATGTCGCCCTCGGCATCCTCCATGCCCAGCGCGAGCGCGGGGAAGCAGTCAGTGACCAGGTTCACCCACAGCAGCTGCACCGGCTGGAAGATGGTAAAGCCGATGAGCGTGGCGATAAACACCGAGAACACCTCGGCAAGGTTGGCCGAAAGCAGGAACTGGATGACCTTGCGGATGTTGTCGTAGATGCGACGACCCTCTTCGCAGGCGCCGATGATGGTAGCGAAGTTGTCATCGGCAAGTACCATGTCGGCGACGTTCTTGGTGACATCGGTACCGGTGATGCCCATGCCCACGCCGATGTCGGCGCGCTTGATGGACGGAGCGTCGTTGACGCCGTCGCCCGTCATGGCCACGATCTGGTCGCGCGACTTCCAAGCCTCGACGATGCGGGTCTTGTGCTCGGGCTGGACGCGGGCGTACACGCCGTAATCCTCGATGTGCGCGTCGAGCTCCTCGTCGCTCATGCGATCGAGGTCGGCACCGGTGATGGCCTGGCTGCGATCGGCGACGATGCCCAGCTGCTTGGCGATGGCCACGGCGGTGTCGATGTGGTCGCCCGTGATCATGACGGTGCGGATACCGGCGTCGTGCGCCTCGCGGATGGCGTCGGCGACCTCGGGGCGGACCGGGTCAATCATGCCGGACAGGCCGCAGAAGACCAGGTCGTGCTCGAGCGCGGCGGGGCTGCAGTCGGCCGGGACCTCGGTGTAGGTGCGGCTTGCCAGCGCCAGCACGCGCAGGGCCTCGTCGGCCATGGCCTTGTTGGCGGCCACGAGCTCGGCACGACGCCCCTCGGTCAGGGGGACAACCTTATCGCCCTCGTAGATATGGGTACACAGGCCGATCACCACGTCGGGCGCGCCCTTGGTGTACTGCTCGTACTCGCCGTCAAGGGTCTCGACGACCACGGACATCATCTTGCGGCCGGAGTCGAACGGGGCCTCGCCCACACGCGGGTGCTCGGCGGTCAGGCCAGTAAGACCAGCCTTGCCGGCATCGTTGACGAGCGCGCACTCGGTCGGCTCGCCCACGGCCTCGCCCAGCTCCTCGTCCCACTGAGCATCGGAGCACAGCGCCATACCTGCCAGGAACTTCTCCTTAGGCGCAGCGAGCTCGTGCTTGACGACGGTCATCTTGTTCTGGGTGAGGGTACCGGTCTTGTCGGAGCAGATGGTCTGTGTGCAGCCAAGGGTCTCGACGGCGGAAAGCTTACGGATAATCGCTTGGCGCTTGGCCATCTTGGTCACGCCGAGCGAAAGCACGATAGTCACGACGGCAACCAGGCCCTCGGGGATGGCGGCGACGGCAAGCGAGACAGCGACCATAAAGGTGTCGAGCAGCGCGGTCGGATCGGTGAGAACGTTGCCCACGCCGTGGCGGATGATGTCGACGCCAAAAATGACGACGCAAATGACGATAACCATGATGGTGAGGATGCGGCTGAGCTCGGCAAGCTTCACCTGCAGCGGCGTGAGCTCTTCCTTGGCCTCGGCCAGGGCGCCGGCGATCTTACCCATCTCGGTGTTCATGCCGGTGCCGACCACGACGGCGCGGCCGCGGCCGTATACCACGGTGGAACCCATGTAGCACATGTTCTTGCGGTCGCCGAGCGGCACGTCGTCGGTACCGGCGGCGAGCTCGATCACGTTGGCATGCTTCTCGACGGGCACGGACTCGCCGGTAAGGGCGGCCTCCTCGATCTTCATCGTGGCGCTCTCGAGCACGCGGCAGTCGGCCGGGACGGAGTCGCCCGCCTCGAGCATGATCACGTCACCGGGCACGAGCTCGGCGCTCGGCAGGTGCACGAGCTTGCCGTCGCGTAGCACCTTGGACTGCGCCGCACTCATCTCCTGCAGGGCCTCGAGGGCCTCCTCGCTCTTGGCTTCCTGGACCACGCCCAGCACCGAGTTGACGATAACGACGAACATGATGATGGCAACATCGGCAAAGTCGGGCTCGCCCTTGACCATGCCCGTGAGCGCACTGATGACGGCGGCAACGATCAGCATGATGACCATAGGGTCAGCCATCTGTTCAAAGAAACGCTTCCACAGCGGCGTCTTCTCAGCTTCCTCGAGCTTGTTAGGGCCTGTCTTGGCGAGGCGCGAAGACGCCTCGTCGTTGCTCAGGCCGAGGTTCTCATCGACACCTTGGTCGCTGAGCACCTCCGCCGCGGCGGACAGGTATTCCTTTTGCATATAGAGTCCCCTCCTGGGATTCGGGCCACTCAGCAGATTGATGCCCGATCATAATTCCCAGGAGAAGGGCAAGGGCTCATCAAGGCTGCCGTGCTGAGCGGCAGTTGATAGTGGGGCTATGGTACCCCAAAGCGACGCGTCTAGCCAAAACAATCGGTTTGGAAATATGGTCCGCACGCAACGGTGCAGACCGTGTGATGCTCAACATTGGTAAAACGTTTTTTCTTCGGCACATCGCCAAACTGACATATCGCCCAGATAGCAGCGGTTGGAGTGGTTGGTAAAGATTTTTCATATACCGTTTTTCCCGCAAAAAATGAACTTCCAGGTTGATTTTCAATCTCAGCGCAACAGCCTGAAC
>NZ_QRWO01000032.1:0-30035 GCF_003459655.1 Collinsella sp. AF19-1LB | reverse complement strand
GGGGAGGCCTCGCGGCCTCCCCCTTTTTTGCGTTTTATAGAGAGCTGTAATACAAGAACTCGCCTTCTCTTAGCTTGTCTTACTGTTTGGCTGTATTTTGAGTCCTTCTTTTGTATTTGCGCGATAATAACTCCCATTGGCGTTAGGGAGGACTTGATGTTTACCGTTTTTGTCTTGGGCAATATTGCTTCGGGTAAGTCGACTGCCTGCCGCTATCTCGAATCTCATGGCGCCATGCTTATCGATCTGGACGAACTTGCCAAATCGCTGTATGTGCCAGGCTCCGATATCGTCAATGCCCTCGCGGAAGAATTTGGCTGGGATATTTTGGACGAGGAGGGCGGCGTTCGCCGTAACATACTCGCTTCTCGAGCTTTTGTTTCTCCTGATGCGGTCGCGAGGCTCAATAGCATTGTGCACCCCGTTCTCATTGAGCAGCTGTCACTGAGGATTCTTGATCCGGTTTGCTGCACGGTTTCTTCCCCCCGTTACCCCTTTGCGGTGGTCGAGGTTTCTGCCCCGACTGGTTTTGAGGATGGATTTGGCTTGGCTGATGAAATTCTGGTCATCAGCGCCCCTTTGTCAGTTCGTCGCAAGCGTGCTATTCAGCGTGGCATGGAGCCATCTGATTTCGATGCCCGTTCTGCTTGCCAGCCCGATGAGTCTGCGCTGTGCAATCTCGCTACAACGGTGATTGATAATACCGCAGGTGATAATTCGCTCTTTGAGCAGCTTGACTCATGGCTTGCATGCCATGGGTTTATAGACACTGCGAATCAGGAGGATGCCGATGCCTAAGACACGTTTCTTTGCGTGGTATCGCCTTATACCGCTGGCTGCCGTTTTTGCCTTCGGCCTTATTTCGCTCGTCTACTCGTATGCTCCTGCCGCCTTCTTTAAGCCTTTGTATCCAATTGACTACGAGGCGTATGTAAAGCAATCGAGTATTTCGCATAATCTGGATCCGTATCTGGTGTGCGCTGTCATTAAGTCGGAATCGAATTGGGATCCCGAGGCTGAGTCGAATCAGGGTGCTCAGGGATTGATGCAGCTGATGCCCGAGACTGCCCAGGATATGATCGCCAAGGGTCTTGTCGACGGTGGGGAGTATTCGGCCGACAACCTTAACGATCCGGCTACGAATATCGAGTTTGGCTGTGCGTACCTCTCGTATCTCTTAACGTATTTCAACGGGTCGACGGATAGCGCTATTGCCGCCTATAACGCCGGCATGGGCAATGTCGACGGATGGGCGCAGCAAAGTACGTCGCTGCACAATGCAATCACCTTTCCCGAGACGCAGGCGTATCTGATTCGCGTCAATAATGCCTGGGTTCGCTATAAGACCCTCTATCCCGATCGGTTCGTATAGGACTATGCCTGCCGCCTGCGTATACTGCAGATATATGAGTTAGGAGTATCCATGGCGGAATTTGAAGTAGAACGCGTTGGCGGTGAACTTAAGCGCTTTGGCGTTGAGGGCGCTGAGGTGCCGTTTGAAGTCGTTTCTCCCTATGAGCCTGCAGGTTCTCAGCCTAAGGCCATTGAGTCGCTTGTGCAGGGTGTGAGGGACGGAGATCGCTATCAGGTTTTGCTGGGCGTGACTGGTTCGGGCAAGACCTTCACGATGGCTAAGACTATTGAGGCCCTGGGGAAGCCGACGCTGGTCATGGCTCCCAATAAAACGCTCGCCGCTCAGCTTGCGAGCGAGCTCAAAGAGTTCTTTCCCAACAACGCTGTGGTCTACTTTGTCTCGTACTACGACTACTATCAGCCCGAGGCGTATGTGCCGCAAAGCGATACATATATCGAGAAAGACTCCTCGATTAACGAAGAGGTCGAGATGCTGCGCCATCAGGCGACCGCATCGCTGCTATCTCGACGCGATGTGATCGTTGTCGCATCAGTCTCGTGTATCTATGGCATTGGCTCTCCTGAGGACTATGCGGGTCTGGCTCCAAACGTCGACAAGAAGGTGCCGCTCGAGCGCGATGACTTTATCCATGCGCTTATCGACATTCAATATGATCGCAATGACTATGACCTGGCGCGCGGCACGTTCCGCGTGCGCGGTGATGTCGTCGACGTGTATCCGCCTTATGCCGAGCATCCGTTGCGGTTTGAGTTCTTTGGTGACGAGGTCGAGCTGATTGCCGAGATCGATGAGGTTACCGGAGAGATGCTTCGTGAGTACGAGGCCATCCCCGTATGGCCGGCCTCGCATTACGTGACCGAGAAGCCAAAGGTCAAGGCCGCTCTGAAATCAATCAGTGAAGAGTGCGAGAAGCGTGTGGCCGAGCTCAAGGCGACTGATAAGTTGCTCGAGGCACAGCGTCTGCAGCAGCGTACCGACTATGATCTCGAGATGCTCGAAACGATGGGCTTTTGCAACGGCATCGAGAACTACTCGCGTCATCTGGACGGGCGTAAGCCGGGTGAGCCGCCGTTTACCCTGATCGATTACTTTCCTAAGGACATGCTCTGCATCATCGATGAGAGCCATGTGACGGTGCCGCAGATTCGCGGTATGCACGAAGGTGACCGCTCGCGTAAGGTAACGCTGGTGGAACACGGTTTTCGCCTGCCCTCGGCACTCGATAATCGCCCGCTTCGTTTCGATGAGTTTGAGGCAAGGATACCCCAGTTTATCTATGTTTCGGCCACACCGGGCGACTACGAGCTGCGGGTGAGCCAAAACGACGTGGAGCAGATTATTCGTCCGACCGGTCTGCTCGACCCCAAGATCGATGTGCGTCCGGTTCGTGGGCAGATTGACGATCTTGAGGACGAGATTCGCGAGCGCGTTGCCCGCAAGGAGCGCGTGCTGGTGACCACGCTCACCAAGCGCATGGCCGAGGACCTGACCGACCATCTGCTTGATGCCGGCATTAAGGTCAATTACATGCACTCCGATACAGCGACGATGGACCGTGTCGAGATCCTGCGAACGCTGCGCGAGGGAAAGATTGATGTTCTCGTTGGCATCAACCTGCTTCGCGAGGGCTTGGATCTCCCCGAGGTCTCACTGGTGGCAATTCTCGATGCCGATAAGGAAGGCTTCTTGCGCAACCGCCGTTCGCTGATTCAGACGATTGGCCGCGCGGCCCGTAACGCCGATGGCGAAGTCATCATGTATGCAGACGTTGTGACCGATTCGATGAAAGAGGCCATCGAGGAGACGCAGCGCCGCCGCGAGATTCAGATGGCATATAACGAAGAACATGGCATTGTGCCCAAGACGGTGCGCAAGGCCATCAACGACATCTCAAGTTTTATTGCCGAGGCCGAAAAAACCGTGGGTTCCAAGGGACGCTCGAAGGGCGACTCTCTTGGCCATGGCGCATTCTATACGCCCGATGAGTTGGGCGAGGGTGGCGTGCCGGAAACAGTGGCGCCCGAGCAGACACTTGCGGAGCAGTTGGAAGAACTGCCGCATGACGAGCTCGTGCGGATCGTCGAAACCATGGAAGAGGATATGCGTAACGCTTCTGCCGCCATGGACTTTGAGGAGGCGGCGCGCCTGCGCGATGCCGTCGTTCAGATTCGGGCGATGCTCGAGGGTGCGTCTGAGGACGAGACGATCGAGCGCTTACGTTCGCAGGCCCGCAAGGGTTCCACGTTCGCATCGGGCAGAAAACGCCAGGGTGCACGGTTTAAGAAATAGTGAACAGGCCCCGAGTTCCCTGTGGAGCTTGGGGCCTGTGTCTTTTGCGCGCTGGAATTCGTGCGTTAGAGGTCTGCGATCAGGGCTTCGGCACAACGGATGCCGTCGGTGGCCGCGCTCATGATGCCGCCGGCATATCCAGCTCCCTCACCACAAGGGTAGAGGCCCGGGGTCGACACGGCATGGCACGTTCGGTCTCGGGTGACAGTGACCGGTGAGCTCGAACGAGTCTCCACGCCGGTAAGAACGGCATCGGGGCAGTCGTAGCCGCGTAGCTTTTTTCCGAGTAGGGGAAGTCCCAGGCGGAGCGACTCGATGATATGCTGCGGCAGGGCTTCGTCAATTGCCGTCCAGGTCACACCGAGCGGATAGGTGGGCTTTACCTTTCCGGGCGCCTTACTGGCGCGTCCTGCGAGGAAATCTCCGACGAGCTGTGCTGGTGCGTTCCAGTTGGAACCGCCCAGGCGATAGGCGGCCGCCTCGCAGGCACGCTGGAGCTCGATGCCGGCGAGCGGGTCATTGTTGGGAAGGTCCTCAGGCGTGACGTTAACGAGCAGGGCGGCATTTGCGTTGCGTCCGTCGCGGGCATTGAGACTGGCCCCGTTGACGCACAGATGGCCCTGCTCGGAAGAGGCGGCGACAACCTGCCCGCCGGGGCACATGCAAAACGAGAACACGCTGCGGCCGTTGGGAAGATGGGCAACAAGTTTGTAGGGGGCCGCCCCGAGCGCTGGATGTCCCGCCGAGGCTCCATATTGGGCTCGGTCGATGTCGCGTTGCGGATGCTCGATGCGAACGCCCATGGCAAAGGTCTTTTGTGCGAGGGCCACGTTGTGGTCCTTAAGGAGCTCAAAAATATCGCGAGCAGAATGCCCGCAGGCGAGGATGAGGTGCTTTGTCTCGATTGACTCGTAAGCGGCGTCTTGGGACGATTGGACATCAATGCCGGTGATGGCGCCAGACGCGTCGATGCGAATGTCGACGAGCTTCGTTCGATAACGGACGACACCTCCGAGCTGCTCGATGCGCTGGGATATAGCGGTGACAACCTTGGGAAGGATGTCGGAGCCAATGTGCGGCTTGGCATCCCACAGAATATCGCGGGGCGCACCCGCCTCGACGAAGGTTTCGAGGATAAGACGATGGGCGGGATTTTTTGTTCCCGTATTGAGCTTGCCGTCCGAGAAGGTCCCCGCGCCGCCCAGACCAAACTGGATATTGCTCTCGGGGTCGAGGATGCGCTCCTTTAGAAAGAGGTCGATCGCCCGCGAGCGGCGAAATGCCGGGTCGCCGCGCTCGATGAGCAAGGGCTTAAGACCTGCTTCGGCGAGCGTAAGCGCAGCGAAAAGGCCGGCGCATCCGGCGCCGACAACGACAGGGCGTTCTTGAGGTGCGTCGGAGGCGGGGGAGGGGAATGAAGGCTCATAGTCTTCTATCGCGCGTACGCGCGAGCGGTCACGCTCGGCAACGCTGTCGATCGCTTCTCGCTCGAGGTGGGGACTAGTCAGCTCAACACGAAAGCTCAGGATAAAATGGACGTCTCGTTTTTTGCGAGCGTCGATTGACTTGCGGTGGAGCTCGATGGACTTGATCTCGGAGTCTTTGCAACGCAGGACGCGTTTGACGACTCGCTTGCCAACGATGAGGCAGGCTTTTTCGTCGCCGGCCTCATCGAGCGACGCGTGGACTTGGGTGATTTCGATCATCGAGGTCTCCTTAGATGCAAAAAAGAGGCCGCTCGGTGTCCCAGACGGCCCGAATGCGTTTTGATTATAGACTGCGCGGCTATAGGCTGCTTGCAGCGCGAATACCCGAGATCCAAGCCCACGCAAGGTTGAAACCGCCGCAATCGGCATCGATGTCGAGCGCCTCGCCACAGATGTAAAGTGGGGCGCCTGCCGCGTTGCTCACGCAGAGGTTGGGAGCTGAGACACTCTCGATGGGCACGCCGCCGCGCGTGACCTGGGCCGAACGCTCCTCTGTCGTTCCCTCGACGAGCAGCTTAAAATGCTTGAGGATTGAGACCAGATGGATGGCGTCGTACGACCCGGGGTGGCACTGTTCGAATGCGGTGCAGACAACGTGAGAGAACTGCGGGGCGAGCATGCCGTCGAGCCAGCGGGGATCGCGGGGTGAAAAGCCGCCGAGCAACTCAACTCGCTGGTTGAGCATATCGAGCAACTCGTCTTTGGAGAGGTCGGGGAAAACGTCGAGCAGAATCGTGTCGCCGCACTGGACGCGACGGGAGAGGTTAAAGGCGGCAACGCCCGAGATGCCAAAGGTTCGGAAGAGCACTTCGCCGTCTTCGCGCCAGAGCCCCTCGTGATTGCGGGTGAGCGTCAAACGGGCGCGGACGCGCAGGCCATCCAGTGTCTTGAGCGCAGTCCGGTCGCCGAAGACCGATGCCGACACAGGGCAGAGGACGGGGTGCTGCGGGGTGAGGGAAAGATCGAACGTCTTTGCGATACCGGTGGGGTTGCCGCCCGTAGCGATAATTACGGCATGTGCCTGCAGGGCCTCGTTCTTGCGAGGGACATCGGCGAGCGCCTTCCGAAGCGAGCGGAGCTCCGATTTTCGGTCGTCGTGCTTTTTTGCCTTGAGCGCCCGCGCTGGACGGTCTATTTGGAGTGCCCAGCCTTCGGAAGCTTTGTGCGCCGTGGCAACGTTGGCTCCGCAGATTAAGGTGATACCTAGGCGGTCGCAAACGTTGAGAAGCGCGTCGCGCACCGATTCGGCGCGAAGGGAGCGCGGGTACAGCCGGCCTTCCTCGGAGGTTGTCATGATGCCCAGCGAGGAGAAGAAACCCATAAGCTCTTGTTCGGGCTGGGGGCCCATGACGGATTCGACGAATGCGGGGTGGTTATACCGCTGAGGATCAATCGATTCGTTGGAGAGGTTGCAACGGCCGTTACCGGTCGCAAGGAGCTTGAGGCCGCAGGCGACATCGCGCTCAACGATGCAGACGCTTTTGCCAGCGCGTGCGGCCGTAATGGCGGCGGCGAGGCCTGAAGCCCCGCCGCCGATTACCAAGACGTCATAGAGGGCGCTCGCGTTCACTTAGGCCTCGTCGGTCTCGTGCGGGGTAATAGCCTCGACGGCAGAGACTGCCTTGGGCAACATGCCATCGGGCAGCGCGGTCTCGACCTCGCCCTTATCGCAGGCCTCGGCGAGTGCCGGATTAATGGGAAGCTGGCCCAAGATGTCGAGGTTATAGCGCTCTGCGACCTCGGGGAGCTTGCTCTTGCCAAAGACCTCGATCTTCTTGCCGCAGTCAGGGCACTCAATATAGCTCATGTTCTCGACAATGCCCAGAATGGGGACGTTCATCTTCTCGGCCATGTTGACCGCCTTGGCGACGATCATCGAGACCAGATCCTGCGGGCTCGTGACAATGACGATGCCGTCGACCGGCAGCGACTGGAAGACGGTGAGCGCGACGTCGCCTGTTCCCGGAGGCATGTCGACCAGTAGGTAGTCGATGGGGCCCCACGAGGTCTCGCTCCAGAACTGCCTAATGGCGCCTGCGATGACCGGACCGCGCCAAAGGACGGGGTCGGTCTCGTTTTGGAGCAGCAGGTTGGAGCTCATGACCTTGACGCCGTGCTCGGAGATTTCGGGCAGCATAAGGTTGCCAAGGGCATGGACGTGGCGTCCACTCATACCGAACATCTTGGGGATAGAGGGACCGGTGATGTCGGCATCGAGGACGCCGACCTTGTGGCCGTGACGGGCAAGCTCGGTGGCGATGGCACCGGTGACAAACGACTTGCCGACACCGCCCTTGCCGGAAAGCACGGCGATGACGCGCTTGACCTCGGACAGCGTGTTCTCCTCAAATTGCGACGGCGACGTTTGTCCGCCGGCGGCCTGTGCGTGTTCGCAACCCATGTATGACTCCTTTGTATATGCTGGGGCCGGGGCCCCGCGATGTGACACGAGCGTCATTGTACCCTCGTTTGCGAGCGGGAGTCATTTGCGATGCGTTTGGGCCGAGCGTGCTTGCAATACGATGGGCCCAAGCGAATGGGCGGGCTTACTGAACTTTGCTGGCGAACTCGAGGTATTGCATGCGCTGCAGCTTGTCGATCGTCGAGGCGTAGGGGCTGTCTTCCGATTCCAAGTCGTAGCGCAGCCCGTCGGCACCGAGATAGCCGGCGACATTGATGGTGGGCACATCTGACCTTGTCGCAAGCAGGGCCTTTTGGTAATTGGTGAGCGGGGCGCCGATCTTATTAAGGGTAATGGCTGCAATCTCGTTTGCCCCGACGGTGTCGTAGACGTTGAGCTCGGTATTGCCGGCGATCTCATAGTTAGCCCAGACGAGATATGTCGACTGATAGATACGGAAAGCGTGGCTTGCCGTATCTTCCTGAGGGCACAGCTCGTCGTTGAGAGTCGTTGCGGCGCTCGGCTGATGGTCGCCAAAAAAGACAAGAACAACCGGTCTGCCGATGTTGCGGAGCTCGTTGATAAAGTACTCGAGGTCCCGGTCGGATGCGTTGATGCAGGTGAGATAGGTGTTGAGCGCGCTGTTGGCGCCTTCGCTGGCTCCCTCGACCCAATAGTTTGTCAGCTCTTCGGCGGGAACGGTGCCATAGTCGTAGCCGCCGTGATTTTGCATCGTGACGTCAAAGATGAACTGCGGCGCTTCGTCGGTTCTAAGCAGGTCGAGTATCTTGTCGTAGGTGACGTAGTCGCATACGCCGGCATGGTAATAGGGCGCACCTTCGAAATCGCCGATTGAAAGAAAGTCTCCAAAGCCCAGCTGCTGATAGATTTTATCTCGATGGTAGTTGACGGGGTTTTGCGGGTGCATAGCGGTAGTGGTATACCCAAGCTCTTTAAGGTCCTTTGCCAGGCTGTTTACGCCATTCATCTGATACAGCTGATAGGGGATCTTGCCTAATCCGACAAAGGCCGTTGTCGCTCCGGTCAAAAATTCGAATTCGGAGTTCGCCGTTCCGCCACCGGCGACCGAAGCGAGCATGGTGCCGCGAACAAGTGTGTCGGGAAGCGAGTTGTAGAATGCGGGGCCGGTGTACCCGGCCGCCTGGAGCTGCTCAAAGCACGAAAGGTCGCTAAAACTCTCATTCATGACGGCAACAATCGTCGGCTTGATTTCATTGAACTGGGCAACGGCCGCCGCGCGCTGCTCGCTCGAGCCATATGTGCTGTCGTAGGCGGCGGCGAGCTCCTGCTCGATGCTCTGCGCCTCATCGGGCGTATAGTCTTCGGGCTTCTCAATGGGCAACTCGTTGACCATTTCGGTGAACGAAGTGATAAAACCCTGAGACGCATACGTGGTGATGGGCTGCCAACGGTCAAATCCAAAATCCAGCGCCTGCTCCAAGTCGATGTTGGAAAAGCCTGAGAGCCCCACAACGGTCACTAGCAGAAAAGCACAGAGGTTAGCGGCGATAGCGGGGAAGACATGGGTGGGCGTACGGAGCTTTCGCGGTCGGATGAGCGAAAGAAGCCCCAGGGAAATCTCCAGCAGGGCGAGAGAAGTTACGATTCCGGCGGTAAAGGTAAACTCGTATCCCTCGCTCACTTCCATTGCGGTGCCAAGGGCCAAGATATCGCTTGGCAGGATGGCTTCGCCTTTAAACGTTATGACGAAGTGCTCGGCAATGCCAAGGATGCAGCAGACGACGGGCACGAGAGCCATGACGCCTCCATGACGCTGTCCCAGCAAATAAAGGGAGAGCAGAACCGTCGCGAGCAGCCCGACGGAAAACCCGAATGAGTTGGCGGGAATGCGATAGAACGTTTCGTTGCAGGCAATTTCGAGTGAAACGAACGAGAGCGCTGAAACAGCGGCGATGACAAGGATGTCACGGCAAATACAGGCAACCGTTCCCGTCGCAAGGTCGGTTTGGTCGATAAGTCCCGAAACCAAGGGCTCGACAAGAAGCATGACGGCGGCAGCACCGAGCGCCGAATAAGAAAGGACCCATAGGGAGCTGCCCTCATTTACGAGCAATTGATTCGTAACCCATGCAGCTACCACGCCGAGCGGGATGAGGAGCGTCGCGCACCAAAAGACGCGGGCAATGGGTGGCTTTTCGTTGCGTTTGATTGAAAAATACACGCGCACGACGACGGCGGCCACGATAAGGACGGCGATGAATATGGGCAGATTGGCCATGTCGCTCGAAGTGATTTCAAGGGGGATATCTTCGGTCATGGACGTTCCTCTGGTACAGCAAATTAAGTTCAGTATTAGATTACTGTAACCTTTCCACGGCATTTCGAGAAACAAAGCGCCCGATACGCAAAGCTAAAGGTCTGCGAATCTTGTATTACGAACATCTGTGCGCGTCGAGTGCGCTAAACTCATCGGCAGTATGATTCGATGCAATAGGAGGCAAGGAGCTTCCATGTCTGATTCTTCTATCGTTATTCGCGGCGCCCGTGAGCACAACCTCCGTGATATCGATGTTTCCATTCCGCGTGACCAACTCGTGGTCATTACCGGTCTTTCTGGCTCGGGCAAGAGTTCGCTGGCATTTGACACTATCTATGCCGAGGGCCAGCGTCGATACGTCGAGAGTCTTTCGAGCTATGCGCGCCAGTTCTTGGGACAGATGGACAAACCCGACTTGGATTCAATCGACGGCCTTTCGCCGGCGGTGTCGATCGACCAAAAGACGACGTCTAAAAACCCTCGCTCGACGGTTGGCACCGTAACCGAGATTTATGACTATCTGCGCCTGCTGTTCGCCCGTGTGGGCACCCCGCACTGTCCCGAATGCGGCCGTGTCATTGAGCGCCAGACGACCGACCAGGTTGCCGACAAGGTCTTGACGGCGGGGGAGGGCCGCCGCGCGTTTGTGCTGGCACCGGTGGTGCGCGGGCGAAAAGGCGAGTACACCAAACTGTTTGAGGATCTTCGCGCCGAGGGCTTTAGCCGCGTGCGTGTCGACGGTGAAGTGCGCTCGCTCGACGATCCGATCGATCTGGACAAGAAGTTCAAGCACGATATCGAGGTCGTGGTCGACCGCATCGTGATCCGTGAGAACTCTCTGGGCCGTATCGCCGAGTCTGTTGAGCAGGCGACCGTGCTGGCGCACGGCAATGTGAACGTATACTTGCTGCCCGACCGCGACGCTCCCGAGGGGACCGAAGGCGAGTTGCTGGAGTATTCGCTGGCGTTAGCGTGCCCGGAGCATGGGCACTCCATCGATGACCTGCAGCCGCGTGATTTCTCGTTCAACGCGCCCTATGGCGCGTGCCCAGAGTGCGATGGCCTGGGCCTTAAGAAGACGGTCGATGCCGAGGCCCTAATCGAAGACCCCTCGAAGTCGATCGCCGACGGGGTCTTTGGCAGCCTGTTTGGCAACTCTAACTACTATCCACAGATTTTCGCTGCGGTCTGCAAACACTTTAAGGTGAGCGTCGATACGCCGTGGGAGGATCTGCCTCCGCGGGTGCGTCGCGCGTTTTTAGACGGCATGGGCGACCAGAAGATTTCGGTCGACTATCAAAAGCTCGATGGGCGCCGCAGCCAGTGGGACACCAAGTTCTCGGGCGTGCGCAATATCCTGTACGAGCGCTATACCGAGACGACGAATGAGAACACCAAGGCGCGCTTGGAGAAGTACATCCGCGAGGAGCCGTGCTCGAGCTGCCACGGCGCTCGTTTGCGCCCCGAGATGCTCGCCGTCACCGTGGGCGGCAAGTCCATTTACGAGGTCTGCTGCCTATCGTGCCGTGAGTCGCTCGAGTTTTTTGAGGGCCTGGAACTCACCGAGCGCCAACAGTTTATCGGCGGGCGCATCGTCAAGGAAATCCTGGAGCGCTTGCGTTTTCTGGTCGATGTCGGACTCGACTATCTGACCCTCGATCGTGCCTCGGCGACGCTTTCCGGAGGCGAGGCCCAGCGCATTCGCCTGGCAACGCAGATCGGCGCCGGCCTCATGGGTGTCCTGTACATTTTGGACGAGCCATCGATTGGCCTCCATCAGCGCGATAACGAGCGCCTGATCAAGACGCTTGAGCGCCTACGCGATATCGGCAATACCGTCATCGTCGTCGAGCATGATGAGGATACGATTCGTGCTGCCGACTATGTGATCGACATGGGCCCCGGCGCGGGCGTGAACGGCGGACACGTAGTCGCGGCGGGAACGCCTGCCGATATCATGGCGTGTCCCGAGTCGATGACGGGCGCTTATCTGACCGGCAAACGAATGATCCGGGTTCCCGATGAACGCCGCAAGCCCGGTCGCGGCTGCCTTAAGATCACGGGCGCCCGCGCCAACAACCTCAAAAACGTTACCGCCAAGATCGAGTTTGGTACGCTTACGGTCGTTACCGGCGTGTCGGGATCGGGTAAGAGCTCCCTGGTTACCGACACTATCGCACCTGCCCTTACGAATGCCATTCACCGTTCGACGCGCCCTGTGGGTCCGTATAAGAAAATCGAGGGCATCGAGTGTATCGATAAGGTTATCGATATCGACCAGTCGCCGATTGGCCGCACGCCGCGTTCCAACCCTGCTACGTACATTGGCCTGTGGGATGATCTTCGCGCGCTGTTTGCGAGTACGCCGGAGTCGAAGGCGCGCGGCTACTCGCCGGGACGTTTCTCCTTTAACGTGAGCGGCGGTCGCTGCGAAGCATGCAAGGGCGACGGACAAATTAAGATCGAGATGCACTTCCTTCCCGATATCTATGTCCCCTGTGAGGTCTGCGGCGGCAAACGCTATAACCGCGAGACGCTTGAGGTCACCTACCGTGGTAAGACTATCTCGGACGTGCTCGACATGAGCGTCACCGAGGCACTGGCCTTCTTTGGGAATATCCCGCAGATTAAGCGCAAGCTCCAGACGCTGTACGATGTAGGCTTGGGCTACGTGAGCCTGGGCCAGCCCGCTACGACGCTCTCGGGCGGCGAGGCGCAGCGTGTGAAGCTCGCCAAGGAGCTTCATCGACGCCAGACGGGCAAGACGTTCTATATTTTGGATGAGCCGACGACCGGCCTTCATTTTGAGGACGTCCGCCAGCTGCTCGATGTGCTGCAGCGCTTGGTCGATGCGGGCAACACGGTGCTGGTGATTGAACACAACCTTGATGTCATCAAGGTTGCCGACCGCCTGATCGATATGGGCCCCGAGGGCGGTAACGGCGGCGGAACCGTCGTGGTTTCGGGCACACCGGAGCAGGTTGCGGACTGTCCGCAGAGTTATACGGGCAAGTTTTTGGCGCCGTTGCTCAGGCGTGACCGGGAGCGTCAGGCTCAACTTGATGCTCAATAAATAGGCGATTCAGTTTATGGGCGCCATCGACTCCTTGTGATTCGATGGCGCTTGCTGTGTCGAAGTGACGTATGCAGCCGAATTGGACATATACTTAATCCTTGCGTCCGAATGCGAGGGAAAGGATATGCCATGGCAAAGGCTGTAAAGACGCCAAAAACCAATGCGATGCGCGAGCTGGAAAGCGCCGGCATTTCCTATGTTCTACATACGTACGAAGACGATGGTGATGAGTCGGCGGGCCTGGGGGTCGCGATTTCGGAGCAGCTTGGCGAGGAGCCCGGACAAGGATTTAAGACCTTGGTCTGCGTGACGCCGTCCAACGACCACGTCGTGTGCTGCATCCCTGTTGCCGACGAGCTCGATCTAAAGTCCGCCGCGCGTGCCGCGGGGGAGAAGTCCTTGGCCATGATGCATGTGAAGGATTTGCTTGCGGCGACTGGCTACGTTCGCGGCGGCTGCAGTCCGGTCGGTATGAAAAAACGCTACCGGACGCTCATTGATGAGACATGTGTCCTTTGGGATACCATTTTTATTTCGGGAGGCAAGCGTGGTTATCAGCTCGAGCTTGCACCTGATGATTTAATTGCATTTTGCGGGGCGACAGTTGCCGCGATTACGAGAGAGGACTGAGCGATGCCGCAGGAAGAATTGAAGCGCGGAGCTCATTTTGCAGAAGAATCTGCGCCTCAGACACCCTCATCCGAAGCTTCTTCATCGCGAGATGACACTGACGACATGGGCTCGTCGGACTACTCCACGGTTGGTCGTTCCGCCGGGCTTATGACCATCCTGACCATCGTGTCTCGCGTCACTGGTTTTATCCGCACGTGGGCAATGGCGGCCGCTATCGGCATGTCGCTACTCTCGTCCTCCTATCAGGTCGCCAACAACCTGCCCAATATGCTCTACGAACTCGTGATGGGCGGCATGCTCGTGACGGCGTTTTTGCCCGTGTACATGGGCGTGAGGCGTGAGCAGGGTCGCGAGGCCTCTAACGAGTACGTGGGCAACCTGCTCGGCATTCTGCTTTTGGTGCTGGGTGGCATTTCGTTGCTGGGGACCGTGTTCGCCCCGGGCTTTATCTGGACGCAATCGTTCCTTTCGGGTGACGGCGGCAGCATGGATACCGCTGCGTTCATGTTCCGTTTCTTTGCCATCCAGATTCTGTTTTATGGTTTGGGTTCGGTGTTCTCGGGCGTTCTCAACGCACACCGCGACTACTTCTGGTCGACGTTTGCCCCGGTCCTCAACAATGTGATCGTCATTGCGAGCTTTATGGGTTTTGCGCCCGTGTCCGCACAGTTTGGCGAACGTGCCGGCATCATCTTGATTGCGGCCGGTACGACCCTCGGTGTCTTTGTTCAGATGGCATGTCAGATTCCCGCGCTTGGCAAGCACGGCGTGCATCCCCATATCCATATCGACTTTAAGGACCCCGCGCTGCGCCAGACGATTGCGCTCGGTATCCCGACGCTGCTCGCCACGGTGTGCATGTTTGTCTCGACTTCTATCACCAACGCTGCCGCGCTGGTGGTCCAGCCCGAGACTGGCCCTTCCGTCATCGCCTATGCGCGCCTGTGGTACACGCTGCCCTACGCGCTGATTGCCGCCTCGCTTTCGACGGCGCTCTATACCGAGCTCTCTCACGACGCACAGGAGAAGGATTACGACAGCGTTCGCACGGGCATTTCGCGTGGCGTCGCCCAGATGCTGTTCTTCCTGATTCCGTTTGCGCTGTACCTGATTGTCTTCGCGCGTCCGCTCAACATGATTTACTGTGCCGGCAAGTTCGATGAATCCGGCGTGGCGCTGGTGTCCGAGTTCCTTGTCTACCTGGCGTTCTCGCTGCCGCTCTACGGCGTGGTCGTGTTGATGCAGAAGAGCTTCTCTGCCTTGCTCGACATGAAGCCCTATAGCCGCTATTGCCTGTATTCCGCCATCGGCCAGGCCGGCTCGGTTCTGCTGTTTGGCGTTGTGCTGGGCTTCGGTATGCCGGCAATCGCGCTTTCGTATGTCGTCGACTACGTGATCTTGGTCGGCTGTTCGCTGTGGTGGCTGCGTCGTCGCCTGCGTGGCCTTCAGGTCAAATCTATCCTACATGGCGGTTTCTTTGGCCTTTTGCTCGGTGGCCTGGGTGCTGCCGCAGGCGCCGGCGTCATGTGGGCGCTTGAACACTTTGTCGGGGCACTTGGCGGCTCGATTCTGATTACTCTTGGCTATGTTTGCGTTGCGGGTGTCGTCTCGCTTGCTGTTACCTTTGGCCTTGCCGTCGTCCTTAAGATGCCCGAGGTCTCGGCGCTGCTTCGTCGCAAGTAGGTGCGCGTGGCCGGTCACGACAACATTCCAACGCTTGCCGAGCAGGTTTCGCGCGTTCCCACGCAGCCCGGATGCTACCTTTGGAAGGATGCCAAGGGCGATGTCATCTACGTGGGCAAGGCGAAAAACCTGCGCGCCCGTATGCGTCAGTACGTGACGCTTCAGGACGAGCGCCAGAAGATCCCGCTGATGATGCAGCTGGTGGCGAGCTTTGACTATATCGTGGTGGAGACCGAGCACGAGGCGTTGGTGCTCGAGCGCAATTTGATTGGTCAGTACCATCCGTACTTTAACGTCGACCTCAAGGATGACAAGAGCTACCCCTTTATCGCCATTACAAAGGGCGACCTGTATCCCGCTATCAAATACACGCGTGAGCGTCATAAGCCGGGAACGCGCTATTTTGGACCTTATACCGATAGCCGCGCGGCACGTGAGACGATAGATACGCTGCGCAAGGTTATCCCCATCTGCTCCGCATCCTGTGCGGAGTGGCGTCGTTGTCGCCGTATCGTCGAGTCCCACAAGGGCGAGGAAGACATCGTCAATATGATTTGCGCGCAAAACGGGCGCCCCTGCTTTGACTACCATGTCGGGCGCGGCCCGGGTGCGTGTGTCGGCGCGATTTCCCCGGCAGACTATGCCAAGAACGTCAAGCGTGTCGAGCGCTTTTTGTCGGGCCATCGCAAGGATGTCGTCGATGAGCTGACCTCCGAGATGACGGATGCCGCTGAGGCGCTCGACTTTGAGCGCGCGGCACGCGTCAAACGTCGTTTGGAGGTCATCAGGGGTCTGGACGATCGTCAGCAAGTCGTTTTTCCCTCCAGTGTCGATATAGATGTCATCGGTTTCTATCGCGAGGAGACCATCTCCGCCGCTTGCGTCTTCGTCGTTCGCGAGGGCCGAACTGTTCGCACCTGCGAGTTCATTCTCGACAAGGGTCTTGATGTTGACGAGGAAGAGCTCCAGTCGGGCTTTCTTAAGCGCTATTACGACGAGACGGCTGATATTCCAGCTGAGGTCAACCTTTCCGTCGAGCTTGAGGATGCGGAAGCGCTGGGGGAGTGGCTTGCGGGCAAGCGTGAGCGTTCCTGCCATCTCCATAGGCCGCAGCGTGGCGAAAAGCACCGTCTGCTCGATATGGCATCCAAAAATGCGCGCCATGCCCTCATGCGCTACATGATGCGAACGGGGTACGCTGACGACCGCACCAATCAAGCGCTCCTGGAGCTCGAAAGTGCGTTGGCGCTGCCATCGCCGCCGTTGCGTATCGAGTGCTTCGATATCTCTACACTGCATGGCACCTTTACGGTCGCCTCGATGGTGGTGTTTACCAACGGGCGCGCCGACAAGAGCCAGTATCGTCGTTTTAAAATTCAGGCCGAATTGGACGAGGCAAACGACTTCGTGTCGATGTCCGAGGTTTTGGGACGACGTTATGCTCCCGAGCGCATGGCCGACGAGCGCTTTGGCTCGCGCCCCGATTTGCTCGTTGTCGATGGCGGTAAGCCGCAATTGACCGCTGCGATGAAGCAACTTGAGGCTCTTGGGCTCGATATACCAGTTTGTGGCTTGGCAAAGGCCGATGAGGAGGTTTTCGTGCCTTGGGACGAGACTCCCGTCGTGCTGCCGACCGGGTCCGCGTCGCTCTATCTAATTAAACAGGTGCGCGATGAATCGCACCGTTTTGCCATCACGTTCCATCGCGAATTGCGCGATAAAGCCATGACGGTTTCGGTACTCGATGACGTTCCAGGCGTGGGACCCACCAGAAAACGTGCCCTTATGCGCCATTTTGGCTCGATGAAGCGTTTGCGCGCGGCGAGCGAGCAAGAGATCGCGGAAGTTCGAGGCATTCCTGCCGATGTCGCCAAAGCGGTTCACGAGGCGCTCGTTGCATGGAATGCCGAGCGCGCCGAGGCGGCGGCAAAGCAATCCGAAAACTAAACACGCCTCTAAACAACTGATATACATGATTGCGTGATTTTCAATCATTTATTTCACGGCGATTACCAGCCGATTTCGGGTTTAATTAACGCTAAAACGTTTGACTAGCCATGGTGAACAACCCTGCTATCCTGCGGGTTGACGAAGACTGATATCTCACCTCGTCGATACATACTGTCTGGCGAATCGTTTGTCAATGAATTCGGTGAACGGTAGCAAATACCGTTCAAGCGTATGTATGTATCGGTCGCCGAGCGCGGCACCTCAGTTGGGTTCGTCGGTAGGTAAGGTATATATCGTCCGCAAGTTGCGCGGGGGCACGTCTAGGCGCTCCCGGGTAAGATTCTCTATTGATAGGAGAAGACATGGCCATCATCAACAAGGGTATGTCCAGGCGTTCGTTCCTCGGCCTCACCGGCAGCGTCGCTGCTGTCGCAGGGCTTGGTCTCACCGGCTGCGGTGGCAGCTCTAGCGACGAGGGTTCCGCTTCCGGTTCCACCGATTCCGCCAACCGTGGCGGCGGCGTGATCACCGCTGGTTCCGCTTACGCTCCGTCCAGCTTCGATCCCGCCAGCACCGGCTCCGCTGTGGGCCTGGGTGCTAACTGGCACGTCGTCGAGGGCCTCTACGGCATCGATTACCACGACTACAGCACCTTCAAAGAGCTCGCCACCGATGATCCCAAGTCTGTGGACGACACCACTTTCGAGGTCACCATCCGCAAGGGCGCCAAGTTCTCCGATGGCACCGAGGTCACCGCTGACGATGTCGTTGCCTCCTACACCGCTTGCGCCGCTTCCGCTACCTATGCTCCGTTCTTCCAGCCCTTCGAGTCCATCGAGGCCAAGGACGCCAGCACCGTGACGGTCAAGACCAAGGTCCCCAACTTCTCCCTGCTCAAGGATCGTCTGGCCATCGTCCGCGTTACCCCGGCCACCCAGACCGAGGAGGATCGCGCCAAGCAGCCGATCGGCTCCGGCCCCTGGATGTACGACTCTATCTCCGATACCGAGATCACCCTGGTTCCCAACCCCGAGTACAACGGTGAGTATGCTGCCGAGGATAAGAAGATCCAGTACAGCATCCTGACCGACCCCACCGCTCGCGTTACCGCTCAGCAGGAGGGCTCCACGCTCGTTATGGAGCTCGTTACCGCTGACGCCGTCGACCAGCTCGAGAGCGCCGGCTGCAAGATCGATAACGTTCAGGGTTTCGGCACCCGCTTCATCATGTTCAACGTCGCCAAGGAGCCTTGGAACAACGTCAAGGTCCGTCAGGCTGTCATGTATGCGCTCGACACCGAGAAGATGGTCAGCAACACCTTCGCCGGCCTTGCCACCGCTGCCAGCTGCTACCTGCCCAAGAGCTTCACCAACTATCATGAGGCTTCCACGGTGTACAAGACCGACGCCAAGAAGGCTAAGAAGCTCATCGAGGAGTCTGGCATCACCCCGGGTGCCATCACCCTGCGCACCACCGACAACGAGCAGATTAAGGGCATGGCCGCCCAGGTCAAGAACGACCTCGACGCTCTCGGCTTCGATGTGACCATCCAGACCGATACCTCGCCGGCCACCTACGCTGCCATCGACGGCGGCGAGGCCTACGATATCCTCCTTGCCCCAGGCGATCCTTCCTGCTTCGGCGCCGACCCCGACCTGCTGCTCAACTGGTGGTACGGCGACAACGTCTGGATGCAGACCCGTTGCCCGTGGAAGGAGTCCGCTGAGTGGCAGAAGCTCCACAGTCTCATGGACGAGGCTCTTGCCGCCGAGGGCGACGAGCAGCAGAAGAAGTGGAACGAGTGCTTTGACATCATTGCCGACAACGCCGTTCTGTACCCCGTTGTCCACGTCAAGACCGTCTCCGCTTCCTGGGACGATCCGTCCACTGCGCCCAACGGCGAGGCCCTCGATGGCTTCAAGGGCATCGGCACGACGAGCATGTCCTTCAGGGGCGTTGCGACCGTCAAGGCGTAAGACTCGCTTGAGTCTGTATGCAGGATGTCGGTCGTTGGGACCGTATCCTCATAGTTGAAACAAAGACCCGGGCGACCTCGATGTCGCTCGGGTCTTGTAATGAGTATCCGTACTCATATACCAGTTGGTCCTACCGACAAAAGAAAGGGGAGAGAACGTGAACAACTTGCTACGTTTGATTGGAAGGCGTCTTGTGGCGCTGCCGATCATGGCATTGGGCGTCACCGTCCTGGTGTTCTTCCTTATGTCGTTCTCCAAGACCGACCCCGCCTACACGGCGTTGGGTGACGGTGCCTCGCCCGAGGCGGTTGCCGAGTACCATGAGAAGTATGGTCTGGACGACCCCTGGCCCGTGCGCTACGTGCGCTATATGGGCGATTTGATCCATGGCGACATGGGCACCTATGGTGCTGCTCGCAACTCCGTTGCCAAGCGCATCTCCACTGCCCTGCCCGTCACGATGCAGCTGACCTTCATCGGCCTTGCCATCGGTGCGGTCGTTTCGTTTTTGCTCGGCGTCATCGCGGCACTGTATCGCGACAAATGGCCGGACCAAGTGATCCGCGTCTTTTCCATCGCCGGCTTGGCAACCCCGTCGTTCTGGCTTGCCGTTCTGTTGATCCTGCTGTTCTCTTCCTACCTTAAGGTGCTCCCGGCATCGGGTGCTCTGCCTCACTTCACCATGAATCCGGCTGGTTATCTGGGCCGCATGATTATGCCCGCCATCGCCTTGGCATTTCCGCTGACGGGCCAGATGACTCGTATCGTGCGTACCGCCATGGTCGAGGAGCTCGACAAGGACTATGTCCGTATGGCTCGCGGTGCCGGCGTTCCCGAGAAGGTCGTCGTCGGTATCAACGTTCTTCGCAATGCGCTGATCACCCCGGTCACCACCCTCGGTCTTAAGATCGGTTACCTCATGGGCGGCGCCGTCGTCATCGAGGTTATCTTCAACCTCCCCGGCATGGGCACCGCGATTCTGCAGGGCGTTCAGGGCAACGAGGCGAACCTGGTTCAGGGCGTCGTTATCGTCGTTGCTCTTGCCTTCATCATCATCAACATCGTGGTTGACATGCTCTACCTGCTCATCAACCCGCGCATCAGGACGGTGTAGATTATGGTAAAGATTCGAGAGAAGCAAACCGAGCAGCTCGAGAAGGCTGCCTCCAAGGGGCTCAAGCTCGGTGGCTGGAAGAAGATGACGCTGTCTTCTAAGATTGCCGCCGTCGTGCTGGTGCTGGTCGCCCTGACTGCGATTCTGGCGCCCCTTCTTGCCCCCTATAGCCCGGTCGAGATCTTTACGGCTCGCCAGGCTCCCGGCAACGGATTTATCTTCGGTACCGACGATAAGGGTCGCGATATTCTGTCGCGTATGCTCTACGGTGGTCGTTACTCGCTGATTATCGGCTTTGGCGCCACTGCCATGGCTCTGGTCTGCGGCTCGGTCGTGGGCGCCCTTGCAGCGGTTTCGCGCAAGGCCGTCTCCGAGACGATCATGCGTATCTTGGACATCATCATGTCCATCCCGGGCATCGCCCTTGCGGCCGTCTTCGTCTCCATCCTGGGCAACTCCGTGCCGTCGATCATCTTCGCCATCGGCTTTATGTACACTCCGCAGATTGCCCGTATCGTGCGCGCCAACATCGTGTCCGAGTACGGCGAGGACTATGTCCGCGCGGTCATCGTTTCCGGCGCCAAGGCTCCGTGGATTTTAATCAAGCATGTTCTGCGTAACTGCATCGCCCCGATCATGGTCTTCACCGTTACCCTAGTCGCCGACGCCATCATCTTCGAGGCTTCGCTGACCTTCATCGGCGCTGGTATCCAGGAGCCCACCGCTACCTGGGGCAACATCCTCGCCGACGCCCGCGGCGGCGTGCTCGCCGGCCGTTGGTGGCAGGCGTTGTTCCCGGGCCTGGCCATCATGATCACCTGCCTGGCACTCAACATCCTCTCCGAGGGCATTACCGACGCCATGGCCGCTGCTCCCTCCGCCGCCCTGGATCCGACCGATTCCTCCAAGCGTCGTGAGGCCGACCTGCTGGTCTCCGACCCCGTTCGCGCCTACAGGGAGCAGGCCCAGTCCCTCTCCGCTCGCCTTGGCGCCCTGCGCGATGTCGAGCTCAAGCGTGACGATCGCCATGTGCCCGACGAGTCTGTTGAGCCGATCCTTTCGGTCCGCGATTTCTGCATTCAGTTTGAGCATCACGGTGATATCAACGTCGTCGACCATGTCAACTTTGACGTCCGTCCTGGTCAGACCATGGGCCTGGTGGGCGAGTCCGGTTGCGGTAAGTCCATCACCACGTTGGCCATCATGGGCCTGACCGACGATGACGAGCACCTTTCCGGCGAGGTCCTCTGGGAGGGCCGCGACCTGCTCAAGATGAGCAAGAAGGAGTGGTTCGGCCTGCGCGGTACCGATATCGCTATGGTCTATCAGGACGCCCTGTCCTCGCTCAACCCCTCCATGCTCATCTCTGCCCAGATGAAGCAGCTCACCAAGCGCGGCGGCACCCGCAGCGCCGAGGAACTCCTGGAGCTCGTGGGCCTCGACCCCAAGCGTACGCTCGAGAGCTACCCGCATGAGCTTTCTGGTGGCCAGCGTCAGCGTGTTCTGATCGCTATGGCCCTTACCCGCGACCCCAAGCTGGTCATCTGCGACGAGCCCACGACCGCTCTGGACGTTACCGTCCAGAAGCAGGTCATCAAGCTGCTCAACGACCTTCAGGCCAAGCTCGGCTTTGCCATGATCTTCGTCTCGCATGACCTGGCGCTGGTCGCCGAGGTCGCCCATAACATCACGGTTATGTACGCCGGTCAGGTTATCGAGCAGGCGCCCACCAAGGAGCTGCTCACTAACCCGATCCACGAGTACACCCGCGGTCTTCTGGGCTCCGTTCTGTCCATCGAGAGCGGTTCGGGCCGTCTGCACCAGGTGCCCGGCGCCGTTCCGAGCCCGCGCGATTTCCCCAAGGGCGATCGCTTCGCGCCCCGCTCGAGCCATCCGCGCATTGGCCTGGACACCCGTCCGGTCTTCAAGCGCGTGCCCGGCACCGAGCACTTCTATTCCGAGCTCCCCGACGAGGTGCTCAAGGCAAATGGTTTGACCCCTCACGCGGAGGTGATGTAGATGAGCGAGACCGCAGTCAACGGCGTCGAGCCGATCATCTTCCTTGATGACGTCCATGTCACCTTTAGGACCCGTACCGGCTCGATTCTGCACCCTAACCTGGTTCACGCCGTCCAGGGTGTAACGATTAAGCTCATGCCCGGTCAGACGATCGGCATCGTCGGCGAGTCCGGTTGCGGTAAGTCCACCACCGCCAACGTCATGTGCGGCCTGCAGGCCCCCACGAGCGGCAAGGTCTACTTTAAGGGCAAGGACGTAACCAAGCGTACCGCCGAGGACCGTCGCCACATGGGTCGCGTCATCTCGGTCGTGTTCCAGAACCCGGCCACGGCGCTCAACCCCCGCATGGTCGTTCGCGAGCAGCTGCTCGACCCCATGCGCGTCCACAACCTGGGTACCGAGGCCGAGCAGGAGAAGCGCGTCAAGGAGCTCTTGGAGCTCACCGGTCTGCCCAGCTCCGCCGCCGAGGTTCTTCCCGGCCAGCTTTCGGGCGGCCAGCGCCAGCGCGTCGCAATTGCCCGTGCTCTGTCGCTGAACCCCGATGCCATCATCGCTGACGAGCCCACCTCGGCTCTGGACGTTTCGGTCCGCGCGCAGATTCTGAACCTGCTGACCGACCTTAAGAAGGAGCTCGGCCTGGCCATGGTGTTCATCAGCCATGACATCCAGACGGTCCGCTATATCTCTGACGACATCATCGTTATGAATGGCGGCAAGATCGTCGAGCAGGGCGAGGCCAAGCAGGTCTTCCAGCACCCTCAGGACCCCTACACCAAGATGCTGCTCGGCGCTGCGCCGTCGCTGCTTCATCCCAAGCTCGGCGAGTAGGTTCGCTTTCCCTCCCGTGCGCCCGGTTCCCTTGCCGGGCGCACCTCCGTTGCGATTTCGAAAGGTTGGGTTCACGGGCCATGCCAAGCGCTCAGGAGCTACAACAGCAATTTGGTGGTTATCGGGGCGCCATGCCCCGTCCATCCGATTTCGATCTCTTTTGGAACGACCGCATGGCCGAGGCTGACGCCGTCAAGATCGACTATGCGGTCGAGGCGGCATCGATTGCCGATACTGCGACCTGCCAGTTTTTTGACCTCTGGTATACCGGCATGTGCGGCGCCCGCCTGCATGCCAAGTATCTCAAGCCGGTTTCGGACGAGCCCGTGCCGCTGGTGTTACAGTTCCACGGCTATCCGGGTGCAAGCCGCAGCTGGTTCGAGCAGGCGTCGTTTGCGGGCATGGGCATGGCGCTCATTGCCCTCGACTGCCCCGGCCAGGGTGGCCCCTCCGAGGATATTGGTGGATTTGAAGGCACAACGGTCGCGGGCCATATCGTCGCCGGTATCGATGGCGACCCGGCCAACCTCTACTATGTCCGCTTGCACCAGGATATCCGCATTCTGTGCCGTATTGTTCGCGAGCTCGAGGGCATCGATTTTTCCCGCGTATTTGTGAACGGCGCATCACAGGGCGGCGGTTTGGGCATTGCGACCTGCGCGCTTAACAGCGAGCTTATCAATCGTGCCGCCATCCTCTATCCCTTCCTGTCGGATTTCCGCCTTGTTTGGGATCTGGATGCCGACGATATCGCTTATGAGGGCCTGCGTTATTGGTCGCGTTGGTTTGACGAGGACTCGACTCGTATTGAAGAGGCCTATGCCAAACTGGCGTACTTCGATTCCAAGAACTTTGCCCCCATGGTCAAATGCCCCGTGCTGTTTGGCACGGGCACAGCCGATATCGTCTGCCCGCCGGCGACGCAGTTTGCGGTCTACAACAACCTGGCCTGTGAGAAGCGACACGAGTTCTTTGAGGGCTTTGGCCACGAGGAGATTCAGGACTTTGACGACATGATCATTCCGTTTTTCTGCGAGGGAGGGGAGGCTCATGTCTAAGTGCGAGAGCAATGTCGACGAGCTGATTGTCCCCAGGCTCGCGGGGATGCCTGGAACGGTTTCGTCAAGGCTCGCAGAATATCGGGACTGGCACGGCGATGTCCAAGCAGATGTTTCTGATTTAGAGACATGCGCGTCGAATCTTGAGATTCAAGGCCAGGCCATTACGGCGATTGACTTTGTTAACCCCTGCGCTCGTTACTCGGAGATTTCCTTTGAGCTCGGTGACGATGCGGTCCACGCTCGTTTGATTGAGCCTGTCGGTCGTGCCCGAGTATCTGAGCGCGTGCCGCTGTGCCTGATGTTCCACGACATCGATCGGCCTGTGCGAGGCTGGCATCACATGACGAGATTTGCCGCCATGGGGTATGCCGTCCTCGCGCTGGATGACGATGTTGCTGGTGCGGACGACCTGCAGCGGGGGATTGCTTCGCCCGCTTTTGTCGAGCGCGTCCGTTGGGGTTGCGCGATGGCGAAGGTTGCGCGCAATCTTGATGGCATGGACCCCGACCGCATCTTTGCATGGGGCGAGGGCCTTGGCGGCGGAGTCGCGCTGGCGGTTTCTGCTCTGGATGAGCAGGGCCTCGCCTGCACGGCGGTTGCCAACCCGCTGCCCGGTGGCCTCGAGGCGCTGTCGTCTCGGGTGCGCGGCTCGGTGCTCATGGGCACTTCGCTCATGGATACCGTGAGCGACCCCAAGGGCCAGTTTGCCGTGTTCAACGGTCTTGAGTGTGACCGGAGGCATATCATCTATGCCAAATACGCTCACGAGCGCATCAATGCGTTCGAAAACGAAGTCGTCGACTTCTTTAACCAAACGTTCTACCCGTGTTCTTTGGCCTAGACGGCCTGGACACTGCCAACAAGAGTGGGTGGCATAGGGTCGCCCGCCAGACAACTAAGGAGATTCTTGTGGCAACTCAGAAATTCACCGGCGTTATCCCTCCCGTTGTTGTTCCCGATACCGAAGACCACCAGCTCGACGTTGCTTCCTTTGAGCGCAGCATCAACCGCATGATCGATGCCGGCGTCGATGGCCTGTTCTTCCTGGGCTCCTCGGGCGAGGTCGTCTTCTCCACCGACGAGCGTCGTCGTCAGATCATCGCCGAGGCCGTGCGCATCGTCGATCACCGCGTGCCTGTTCTGGTCGGCATCATCGACACCGAGACCGAGCGCATGATCGAGCACGGCAAGGTCGCCCAGGAGCTGGGCGCCGACGCGCTTGTCGCCACCTGTCCGTTCTATGCCCTGCAGGGCATGACCGAGGTCGAGGAGCACTTCCGCATCCTGCACGAGGAACTCGACCTGCCCATCTTTGCCTACGACATCCCCGTGTGCGTCCACACCAAGCTCCCCTGGAAGCTCCTTGCCAAGCTCGGCGCCGAGGGCGTCCTGGCCGGCGTCAAGGATTCCTCGGGCGATGACATCTCGTTCCGCTATCTCGTTCAGGAGAACGAGAAGAACGGCCACCCGATGAGCATCCTCACCGGTCACGAGGTTGTTGTCGACGGCGCCTACCTCGGTGGCGCCGACGGTTCCGTCCCGGGTCTCGCCAACGTTGAGCCCGAGGGCTACGTGCGCCAGTGGAAGGCCGCTCAGGCCGGCGACTGGGCTACCGTCAAGGCCGAGCAGGATCGCCTCAATGAGATTTCGCACATCTGGGACGTCACCTCGGGCGTCCAGGGCTATGCCGGTGGCGTCGGCGCCTTCAAGACCGCTATGAACCTCATGGGCATCTTCGACAGCCCGACCATGCCGCGCCCGGTGAAGGCCATGACCGGCGAGAACGTCGAGGCGATTAAGAAGGTCCTCCAGGACAACGGTCTCCTGTAAAGCTTCCCCAGGCACCCGATCTTGGGGCTCAAGTGGTCGGGCGTGACCCATTAGGTCAACGCCCGACCACTTTCACCCCAACCTCGGGCACCTGGGAAACCTTTACCAAGTTGCGGCGATAACACCGCCTTCATTTCCTGTAGTTGTTTTTATCTCCTAAGGAGAGCGACATGGAGAACAAGTACGTCTGCTCTGTCGATATCGGCGGAACTAAAATTGCGACTGCCATCATGGAGTACCCGGCTGACGGTAGTGTGCCCCATCCCGTTTTTGAGGCCGAGGTTCCCACAGAGGCCCAAGAGGGCGGCGAGGCCGTCTTCCAGCGTATCGAGGCGTCTATCAAGGCCGCTCTTGAGGCGAATCCCGATGTCGAGGTTCTCGGTGTCGGTATCGGTGCCGCAGGCGTCGTCGATCCCAAGACGGGCGCCATTGCGTATGCCAATGAGATCATGCCCGGCTGGTCCGGCGTTCAGTTGGGGCCGCGTCTGCGCGAGGACCTTGGTCTTCCCGTTGCCGTTGTGGGCGACGTGCAGGCTCATGCTCTGGGCGAGGCCCACTGGGGTGTCGGCAAGGGCAAGTTCTCCGTCTTGTGTCTTGGCATCGGTACAGGCATCGGCGGCGCATATGTCGAGAACGGCCGCGTAATGCAGGGCTTCCATGGTGCTGCTGGCCATATGGGCCACATCGAGTGCTCGGCTGCCGCCGGCATTCCCTGCGCCTGCGGGCGTTCCGGCCATCTTGAGTCTGTCGCTTCGGGCACTTCCATTGGTCGTATGTACGATGAGCGCTTTGGCCGCGTCGACCCCAGCCGTCCTTCGGTCGGTCGCGATGTGAACGACCTGTGCCGCGCGGGCGACGCAAAGGCAACCGAGGTCATCCATGACGCTGGCTTTGCGCTGGGCGCCAGCTTGGGCTCGCTCGCCAATATCCTTGACCCGGAGGTCATCGTGCTTTCGGGCGGTGTGATTCACCAGGGTCCCGATTGGCGCTCGCAGACGTGGAAGGACTCGGTGCACGAGGGCTATGCCAGCCAGGCGCTCGACCCGCTTCAGGACACGCCGATCCTCATCGGTTCTCTGGAGGGCGACGCGCCGCTTATCGGTGCCGCCGAACACCTTCTTGCGTCGTTGAAGTAAACATAACTACCAAGTGCGCCTTCTGAGGTGCCGCAGATTGACGTGAAAGAGGAGCGAAGCGTACTTCGGTACGCGAGCGACGGTTTGAACGTCAAGGTGCGGTGTCTCAGAAGGCTGTTTTGAGAAAGGTTGAGTCGCACATGACCGTCGATCCTTTGATTCAATCCCTGAAGGGCAAGCTCGTCGTGAGCGTTCAGGCGTATATGGGCGAGCCGCTTCGTACGCCCGAGACCATGGCTCAAATGTCTCGCGCTTGCGAGCTTGGCGGCGCCGCCGCCATTCGCTGTCAGGGCCTTGCCGACATTGCCGCTATTAAGGGTCGCTGTGAGGTTCCCGTTATCGGCCTGTGGAAGGATGGACACGAGGGCGTTTACATCACGCCGACGCTGCGTCACGCTCGCGCCTGCGTTGCTGCCGGTGCCGATATCGTGGCGATCGACGCCACCGATCGTCCGCGTCCCGATGGCAAGACCGTCGAGGATACCTTCCGCCCGCTGCACGAGGAGGGCGTGCTCCTGATGGCGGATTGTGCCACCATCGAGGACATTCGCCGTGCGGTTGATATGGGCTTTGACCTGGTATCCACCACGCTTTCTCACGGCGTCGCCGCCATCGACTGCACCATGGCCGATGGCCCCGACCTGCCGCTCCTGCGTCAGGCGACCGAGGAATTCCCCGGTCTTCCCATCATCTGCGAGGGCCGCGTGCACACGCCCGAGGAGGCTCGCGCTGCGATCGATGCTGGCGCCTGGGCCGTTGTCGTCGGCACCGCCATCACGCACCCCACGAGTATTACGAGTTGGTTCAAGGCTGCGCTTGAGGCGTAAGACAGGCCTCGTATCCGCTCGGGGCGGTATACTCAATATAGGCAATTGACCGCGCGGGATCCGGGTTGCTGGGTCCCGCGCTTGTTTTTGGGAGGCAGCACATGCAAAAGGGAGATGCCATGGATGCGGCGGAGCGCTCGGAGCGCATCCCCGATATCGTCATCATCACCGGAATGTCCGGATCGGGCCGCACACAGGCCATGCACGTGTTCGAGGACATGGGCTATTTTTGCATTGATAACCTACCTCCGCGTCTCATCGCCCAGCTTGCCGAGCTCGTCGGCATCAATACGGGCGTGGGCAGGCATCTCGCCGTCACCTGCGATTTGCGTAGCCAGGGACTGTTTGACGAGTTGCTCGATGCGGTCGCCGCGCTCGAAGAGCGCGAGATGAGCTGCGACATCGTGTTCCTGGAGGCTTCTGACGAGGTGCTGATTCGTCGCTACAGCGAAAATCGCCGCCGTCATCCCATTGCCAAGCCGGGGGAGACTACGGCCGATGCCATTCAGCGCGAGCGCCTTCAGCTGCAGGGCGTGCGCGATCGAGCCGATATGATTATCGACACGAGCCGCCTGCGCACCTCTGCCCTGCGCAACAAATTGCGCATGGCGTTCTCCGAGTTGTCCGACCAGCAGCTCATGGACGTTCACGTGTTCTCGTTTGGCTTTAAGCACGGTATGCCCGTCGAGGCGGACATTATGATCGACGTTCGCTTCCTGCCCAATCCGTTTTACGATCCCGAGATGCGTACCATGACCGGTCTCGATAAGAAAGTCTCCGACTTTGTTCTGGACCATCCCAAGACCCAGGAGTTCTGGAAGGCCTGGACGCAGCTGCTCGATACGGTGATGCCGGGCTATATCGCGGAGGGTAAGCCGCAGCTTTCTATCGCCATCGGCTGCACGGGCGGACAGCACCGTAGCGTCGCCATTGCCGAGGCCACGGCCCGTTACCTGGAAGGCGCCCAGTATCACGTGAGCATCTCCCACCGCGACCTGTCGCGCGCCAACACGAAGGCATAGGCCTGCATGTCGTTTACCGCTGAGGTGCGCGACGAGCTTGCGCGCTGCGAACCCGAATGTGAATACTGCGATTTGTCGACGCTTGCCGCCCTGACGCGTGTGAGCGGTACGCTTTCGTTGGCCGGCTCCGGGCGGTATCGTTTGACGGTCGCGACCGAGACGGGAGCCGTCGCGCGCACGATGATCACGCTGACGCATCGCATCCTTAAGCTCAAAACGGAATTCACCGTTCGTAAATCGGTCTTGCATAAGGTCCGTAACTATCTCATTACCCTGCCCGATCAACCCGACCTGGACAAGGCTCTGGTGCTGCTGGGCATTCTAGACCGCAGGGGAGGGCTCGTTGCTGGTGTTCCCCGACACATCGTTGCCCGTCCCTGCTGCAGGCTTGCCTACATCCGCGGCGCGCTCATCGCGGGCGGCTTCGTGGCCGATCCACGCGGCGATTTTCATTTGGAGATCGCGGTGCAGGGCGAGCAATATGCCAAGGGGCTTTGCGACCTGTTGGGGCAGATTGGGGTCCATGCTCGTGTTAATGCGCGGCGGGGGTCATATGCCGTGTACATTAAGAGCGCCGAGGAAATCGAGCATTTATTAAAGCTGATTGGTGCCAAGCGCAGCGTTGCCGAGATTGAGGAGGCGCGCGCGGTCAAGTTGGTTAAGAACGATGTGAACCGTCGCGTGAACGCCGAGCTCGCCAACCAGACCAGAAGCGCCGGTGCTGCCCAACATCAGCTTGCGCTTATCGATGAGCTCGAGCAGCGCGGCCTTCGCGATGCGCTTCCGGATGCCTTGGCGGTCTTTTGCGACCTGCGCGAGCGCTATCCCGATCTGTCGCTGCGTGATTTAGGGGAGATGGCTGACCCTCCCTTGTCGAAGTCGGCCCTCTACCATCGAGTTTTGAGGCTTGAAAAGCTCATTGAAGCAAACGGGTAGTTTAAAGTATCGACTTATATACGGATTTAGCTGCTATTTTATTCTTTAAAACGTTTTAACGGTTGATTTTCAATCTCAGCGCAACAGCCTGAA
>NZ_QRWO01000031.1:0-32585 GCF_003459655.1 Collinsella sp. AF19-1LB | reverse complement strand
TTAATTTCAAAGTCCAAGAAATGGGATGCAGTTCACAAAGGTGCCTGTCCCCTTTGCGGTGATTCTGTACCACCAAGATGTGTCAAATGACTCCGTATGCCTAGGTTCGTAAATGTGAACCCAGGCCTCTACCTGCGGTTTAAGTCAATATGATTTCGCCATCGCCACACTCGTCCCGGGAACGCTACAATCGAGGACACGATTATTCGTCCACCCAAAGGACCGTCCTTGAACCTGAGCAGGCCTAAAATCAACGCGCTTCTGGCACTCGCGCTCTTCACCTTCGCCTTCCTTGCCGCCGAGTTTCGCTTCGACGTCAATGTCGGGCTACTCGCCGGCGCCGAACGTGTTGTGCTCGCACAGGGCTTTATTCTAGGTGCGAGCGTGCTCGGCTTTATCGGATATGCGCCGCTGCTCGGGCTCGCACAGCGCAAAGGCCGGCCTCGGGCAGTTGTCAGCACCGCCGTCCCCATCGCCATCTTGGGGTTGACTCAGATTCAGTCCCCCACGAGCCCGCTTGCGCTCGAGATTCTGGGATGCCTCGCATTCCTTGGACTCGGCCTACTGGGCGGCGCGGCACACCATGCCTTCGCAACGACATTCCAAGACGATCCCAAGCTCGCCACCGGTGCGGGAGCAGCCTATGCCGCGGGCATCCTGATGCAGTTCGCCATCAACCTGCTCAATTGCGGCGGCATCGCAGAGCTCATCGTCCTTGGCACAGCGACGATCGCCATCTCCGCCCTCAGCGTCGTTCCCCAAAAGGCTGCTGAGAGCTCCAGCCCCGCCATCAATCCCCTTGTTGAGCCATCGCACGCCCTTGCCAAGCAGGCGTGTTGGAGCATCGCGCTCGTCATGATTCTGGCCTGTCTGTTCTCTACTCTCGATAACGTGGTCACGTTCTCCAACGCCCACGGCACCATCGCCGTGCAGACCTGGCCGCGCCTCTTTTTGGCAGCGAGCGGTCTTGCCGCCGGTCTTATCTTTGATCTTGCCGAGCGTCGCTACATGGGACTCGTCATGTTCGGCGTCACGGTACTCTCCACTATTTCGATCTTAGCCGTCGAAGCAGGAGCCGATCCCAACCTGGGCCTCATTGTCTTTTACCTGAGCTCGGGCTTTTTCGTCACGTTCTTTACTGCCACGTTTACTCAGCTGGCACCGCGCATGCACGCGCCCGCCTTCTGGGCCGGCATGGGACGCGCCGCCAATAACGTGTGCGCGTTCACCACGTCGGGCGTCTCGCTTGCGCTTGTGACCTCGGGCAATGTTGCTCTCATCATGATCGGTGCGCTCGTTTTGCTCGTCGCCGCCTGCGCGGCATTTGTGGCAGCCGGCTTGTTCCGCCTACCCCAAACCGAGCAGGAGCGCGAACATCAACAGCTTGCCGAGGAGGCGCTGGCAGCACCGAGTATCGAGGAGCAGCGTCAGGTCTTCATCACCGATCACGCTCTCATCCCGCGCGAAGTTGACGTGCTGGTGGCTGTGACCCAAGATGAGCGCCCGCTCAAACAGGTCGCCGAGGAGCTTGGTATCTCGATGCGCATGGTGCAGCGCCACCTGAGTTCCATTTATCAAAAGACCGGCACGCAGACGCGCGCCGGTCTCACCAAGGCCTTCCCCTCCGCCTAAAACAAACCACCACAAAGGTGCCTTTGTGGTGGTTTTGATTGGCTAGGCTTCGAGCTGGGCGACTTTGTAGCGGTAGGCAGCGGCGATAACGTCTTTGCAGCCTTCGCGCCCCAGCTTGGCGCGGTTGACGACGATATCCTTACCGCTCGTCATCTTCCACTTGCCGGCGCTGTAGCGCTTATAGAACGCCTCGCGCGCCTTCTGCTGCTGTTTGACCAGCTTGGCGCCCTTCTTTTTGTTAAGGCCACGCTTCTTGCGCACAATCTCGACGCGGTCCTCAAAGGGAGCGGTCACCAACACGGCAATGTGGTTGGGGTTGTTGCGAAGCAGGTAATCGGACAGGCGGCCTTCGATAATGCAGCTCTCGGTCTCACCCAAGTCCAAAATCACCTGGCTCATCTTTTGGAACAGCTTGTCCGAGTACGAACGCGCGTCGTAGCGGTCGGGCAGGAACGCCATGTTCTCCACGGCCAGACGCTCGTCGTAGGCGGCCATCTTGTCGAGCGACTCGCCCGCGCGCAGCGACGCACGTACCAGCAGCTCGTTATCGTACAGCGGAATCCCCAACTCGTCGGCAAGCATGCGACCAATCTCGTGGCCCTCGGCGCCAAAGTCGCGCGCGATGGTAATGACCACAGGATTCTTCTTATTCTCCAGATCGCTCATCGCGATTCCTTTCTCTATGTGACAAAGGGACAGTCCCTTTGTCACATTCTACGCTGCCACCATTCGCCTCTGATATGCGCGAACCAGCAGCGAGATACCAAAGTTGAGCACAAAGTACATCGCAAACACCAGGCCGTAGAGCATAAGCACCTGCGACAGGTCGATCGCGTGGGCCATCACGACATTTGCCGTATACATGAGCTCGGCCACGTTAATACCCGAAAGATACGAGCTGTCCTTGATGACGGTCGTGCACTGGCTAAACAGCGCCGGAATGATCGTCTTAAACGTCTGCGGCAGAATGATGTAGCGCATGGTGGCAAAGAAGCCAAAACCCTGGCTCTGCGCCGCCTCAAACTGGCCGCGCGGAATCGAGTTGAGGCCGCCGCGCACAATCTCGGCCATCACGGCGCTGGTAAACAGCGTAAAGGCGATGGTCGAAATCACAATGTCCAAACCCTGCACAGTAAAGTAGATAAACAGGATCCACAGCAGGTTCGGTGTGCAGCGGAACAGCTCGATATAGGCGCTCACCAGAATACGGAACGGGCGGGGCGCATAGCTTTTAACGAGCGCCAGCACCGTGCCAAAGATGAGCGAGAAAAAGATCGACAGCGCCGAGATCTCGATTGTCTTAACAAAGCCGCCCCAAATGTAGAGCAGGTTGGTCGCGTTGAAGATTTCCATGCGCTAGGCCTCCTCTACGTTGTCGAGCCCCAGCTCGGCTAGGCTCACGCCGCGCGGACGCTCCTTGGAGCGGCGCTCGAGCCACTGCACAAGCATGGCGAGCGGAAAGCAGATGATGAAGTACATAAGGCAGCAGACGATGTATCCCTGCAGGTAACCGTACAGACTCACAAAGTTGTCGGAACGGTACATAAGGTCGCCGCCGGCCACAAGCGCCAGCACCGACGTGTTCTTGACCAGGTTGAGCGCCTGGTTACACAGCGGCGGCAGAATGATCTTGAACGTCTGGGGCAGTACGATGTACCAGTATGCCTGCGCACGGGTGAAGCCCTGGCTCTGGGCCGCCTCCATCTGACCGCGCGGAACGGCCTCGATACCGGTGCGGATGACCTCCGAGATGTAGGCCGCGTGATACAGGCCCACACCCAAGAAGCCCAGCACGAACGGCGCGATGCGCACCGGCTGGTCGGCGCCGGTTATAGCCTGCAAAAACTGCGGGCCAGCCATATACATAAAGAGCACCTGCACGGGTAGCGGGGTATTCTGGTAAAACTCAACGTACACGCGGCTGATGGCGCGCAGTACACGCGAACGGGTGGTCGAGAACACGCCCAGCAGCGTGCCCAGCACCAGCGACAGCAGCAGACCAGCAACGACCACCTGCAGCGTCACGCCAAAGCCCTCCCAGAAGGGCCCCATGTTTTGAAATGTCGTCGACCAGCGGTCGGCGTCAAACAATCCTTCGAGCATTTGATTCCTTCCTTGGACGATGCGCCTACACAAGACCCCAGGTCTTGACCTCTTGATCGAGCCAGCCGTCGGCCAAGCGATCGCAGACCACCTGATTGACCACGGCCGAGAGGTCGCAGCCCTTCTTGGTCGCCACGCCGTAGCCCTGCTCGCCAAACTTGACCTCGGGCTGCAGTAGCTCGACAGTCTCGTTCATGTAGCCGGCCAGCGTGGAGCGGTCCATGGCAAAGACGTCGATATTGCCGGCGTCGAGCGAACTCTTGATGATGGGGTAGCCGCTAAAGGCCCTAAATTCGGGCTCGCAGGTAAAGCCGTTATCCTTGATCATCTGCTCGATCAGGCCCTGCGTGGTGGCACCCTGACTCACGCCGATGACCTTGCCGTCCAGGTCCTCAATCGAGGTAAAGCCCGAACGTTTCTTGACCATGAGGCCCACGTAGTCGGTGCGATACGGCGTCGAGAAATCCCAGCTCTTCTTGCGCTCGTCGGTGATGGTGTAGGTCGCCGCGACCACATCGAGTTGGCCGTTGTCGATCAGCGGGCCGCGCGTCTTGGGCGTTACGTCGGTAAACTCGACCAGCTCCTGGGCGCGGGCCTCCTTGTAGCTCACGCCAAAGACGGCAGCGGCGATCTGGTAGCACAGATCGACCTCCATGCCCTCAAAGCGACCCTTGGCGGTGTCGTAATAGCCGTAGCCGGGAACATCCTTCTTAACGCCGGCGTTCAGGTGGCCACGCGACTTGATGGTCGCAAGCTTGGACCCCTTGTCGGAGGCCTCGCCGCTGGCAGAGTTGCCGCAACCGGTGAGCGCGGTCCCCGTCAGCGCGAGCATGCCGGCGCCAGCCAGCTGCAAAAAGTGACGGCGCGATACAGCCGCCCTCGTCATATCCGTCATGTCCATCACCGCGCCTAGTGCAGAATCTTGGACAGGAACTCGCGGCAGCGCGGGTTCTCGGGGTTATCGAAGAAGTGCTCGGGCGTGCCCTCCTCCAGAATGCGGCCGTCCTCCATAAAGATGACGCGGTCGGCCACCTGGCGCGCAAAGCCCATCTCATGCGTCACGCAGATCATGGTGATGTCCTCCTGCGCAAGCTCAATCATAACGTCCAGAACCTCCTGGACCATCTCGGGGTCGAGCGCCGAGGTCGGCTCGTCAAACAGGATGATGGGCTGCTTAGTGCACAGGGCACGGGCGATAGCGATGCGCTGCTGCTGACCGCCCGAGAGGTTCTGCGGATACTCGCCGGCCTTATGAGCCATGCCAACGCGCTTGAGCGCGGCGATGGCGATCTCGGTCGCCTCCTCCTTGCTCTTCTTTTGCAGCTTGATGGGCGCGAGCGTCAGATTGCCCAGCACCGTCATGTTGGGATACAGGTTGAACTGCTGAAACACCATGGAGCTATACTTGCGAGCCATCTCCAGGTGATTCTTCTTGGTAAGCGGCGTGCCGTCGATGATGACCTCGCCCGACGTGGGCTCCTCAAGATAATCGACGCAGCGGATGAGCGTCGACTTACCCGAACCAGAGGGCCCGATCATTACGAGCTTCTCGCCGCGCTTGACGGTGAGGTTGATATCTTTGAGCACATGCAGGTCGCCAAAGTACTTGTTGAGATGCTTGATCTCGATCATGTCTGCCATGAATGTCCCTTCCCTGCGTTTACACGAGTTGAACTATTGTACGGAAAGAACCACGTTTCCGCAGCCCACACTACATCCCCGTAAAGAACCCGCAATCTTTCACCTGCTCGTTGGTGCTCATTGGGGACAGACTTAAATGAGTACCCCCCGTGGGCACTCAATTTGAGTCTGTCCCCAATGAGTGCCCAGCCCAGCAAAAAGGGGCGCGACCGCAATGGTCACGCCCCCTCGATATCAACTATGTACCGCTAGGCCCCTATGCGAGTTTGGCTCCAACGATCTTTGCTGCTGCCGGCTTATCGAAGTTGCCGCCAGTGGCCTTACCCAGAGCGCCCATGACCTGGCCCATCTGCTTCTTGGACGTGGCGCCCAGCTCGGCGATGACCTGCTCGATCAGGGCCTCGAGCTCCTCGCCCGAAACCTGCGCGGGCAGAAGGCTCTCCAGAATCTTGACCTGCTCGGTCAGGTTGTCGGTACGCTCTTGGTCGGTGCCGGCCTTGATGGACATCTCCAGCGTCTCGCTCGTCTGCTTAATCAGACGCTTGATCATGCTGTTGACGTCTTCCTCGGTCACATCGCGGCGCTCGTTAACCTCGATATTCTTCACCTCGGCCTTGACCTGGCGAATGATGGACAGGCGAACCTTGTCCTTAGCCTTCATGGCCGCGATCATTTCCTTCTGCAGCTCTTCGTTGGTCATCTGCAAATCCTCTCTAATAGCGTGGGCGGCACTCGCGCGAGCACCGCCCCATGATTACTCAGTCGTCGACGAATCGTCGGTCGAACTCTTGGTGACGCCCTTCAGGCTCACGTTATAGGGCACGTCCTTAGGCATGGGGTTAACGGTGATGTCGGCGTCCTTCTTGTACTGCTCCAGCCACTCGCTGTACGCGGTGCTTGCCGTCTGCGTCTTCACCACGTTGGAGACGTACTTCTTGATGTCCTTGGGTACCTGCTTAATGTCATCGACCTGATTATCGACATGGAAGTAGTCGGTGCACTTGATGATGTGGTAACCATAGGTCGACTCGACGACGTCGCTCACATCGCCCTTGTTGAGCCCCTCGAGCGCCGCCTGGTAGCTGTCGACGAAGGTGGTGAGCTTGTCCCAGCCCACATCGCCCTTCTTATCCTTGGAGCCGGTATCGTCGGAGTACTGCTTTACGGCGTCCTCAAAGCTCAGCTCGCCGGAGTTGATCTTGTCCAGGCACTCCTGCGCCTTGGCCTTGGCGGCGGCCTTGTCCTCATCGGAAGCGTCGGAATCGACCTTGATCAGAATATTCGACGAACGGCGGGCGTCATTGTAGTTGGACAGGTTCTCGTTGATGTAATCGACAATCTCGCTGTCCTTGGGCTTGCTTGTGGGCGCTACCGCATCCTTGAGCTTTTGCTGCGCCAGGCTCTCCTTGAGCGAGTCCTTGTAGGTGTCCTCGGTGTAGCCGTAGGTCTTAAGCGTCTTCTTAAAGGCCTTGGCGCCGCCGGCGCTCTTGCAGGCGTCCTTCCAGGCCTTCTCGACCTCCTCGTCCGAGACGGTCACGCCGTTTTCCTTCTGCGCTTGCTGAAGCAGAATCTGCTGCGTGTAGGAGTCGATGAGCTGCTTGCGATACTTCTTGGGCGTGAGGTCGTTGTCGACCAGGTACTGCGCCCAGTCTTTGTCCTTGGTGTAGCCGTAGGACGTGCGCATGCTCATGATCTGCTTGGTCACGGTGTCCTCGGTGAGGTTGGTGCCATTGATGGTAGCAGCCACGCCGCCAGTGAGCTTATAGCCCGAGCTGGCGCTTTCGGTCTGCGACATCAGGCCGGAGCACGCCATGGCCGAGACGGAAAGCAGCATCGCTAGTACGCCGATAACCACTAGGATAATCTTGACGGTCTTGGACACATAGGTCTTGCGCTGCTTCTTGCGAGAGCTGGAGGCGGCGCGAGCCTGCTGCTCGGGCGTCGGCTCGGGTGCGGGGTTCTTTTTCTTATTTGCCATAGTTGGCCTTTCGCATAACGAATCGAACAAACGCCATTGTGTCACAACGCAGCCCCCGCGGCACGCTTGGTGCATTGGGGACAGGTTAATCTGCACCATTTTGGTGCAAAGGGGACAGCTCTGGCAGCCGGCAGTTAGGGACGTTCCTTTTCTGCCGACAGTTAGAGACAGTCCCCAAGTGCCGGCACATAAGGAACGTCCCTAGGTGCCGGTTTAGCCCCACCTTAGAAGTGACGGCGGATGGCGTCGACCATGCCCTGGGGCGTGGTCTGGCCGAGCACGTCGGCTGCGGCATCGGCGTCCATAAAGATATTCATGAGCGCCTGCAGGGCCTCGACCTGGCCGCCCGGCTCGGCAATGCCCAGGTTGATGACGATCTGCGCCGGCACCGGAGCGCCCATGCCAGCCATAGCGTTAAATATCACGGGCGCGGCGGGCTTCACCACCGCGATATAGGGCTTGGCCACAAACCCCGGATCGGTATGCGGAATGGCAATGTTTACCGCCGGCATGGCAAGACCCGTGGGATAGGCATCCTCGCGCGTGCGAACGGCGTCGAGCCAACCGTCGGCAATGTAGCCGCGCGGAGCAAGCTCACTCTCGAGTTGCGCAAACACCTCACCCGGCGTCGCACACTCCCAATCAAAAAACACCAGCTCAGGCGTAAACAGCGCTTCGTTATCCGCCATGCGCTCACCTCTCTCACCTAGTCATTCAGGAACGTCCCCGATGACCACCCAAAACAAAAGGTGGCCACGCGCGCCTTGGCGCCAATGACCACCCTGACCACTCAACTAAATTGTACTGTGCGCCGCTAGCCGCGGGGCGCATCAATTGCGACCTTGCCGCTCTCCAGCACGTGAACGCGGCCGTCGGCAAGCATTTGCACGACCTCGGGATACAGCACATGCTCAATCGCGTGGATGTGCTCCTCGAGCGTGTCGACATCCCAGCCCTCCTCAACAGCCAGCGCACGCTGGGCGATGATGGGACCGTTGTCGTAGATCTCGTTGGCAAAATGCACGGTCACGCCAGTTACCTTGACGCCGCGCGCAAAGGCATCGTCAATCGCATGCGCACCGGTAAAGCTCGGCAGCAGCGCCGGATGCAGATTGACCACGCGGTTGGGAAACGCCGCCAGCAAAGGCGTGTGCACCATGCGCATGTAGCCGGCCATGACCACATACTCGCAGCCGCGCTCGAGAAGCTCGTGCGCGATGATCTCGTCAGCGGCGATGGGGTCGGCGTAGACATCCTTGGACAGCGTGAGCGTCTGGATGCCCGCGCGCTCAGCGCGCTGCAGACCCTTAGCCGAGGGACGGCTCGACACCACAAGCTCAATCGAAGCGTTGAGCTTGCCGGCGGCGATCAGATCGATCAGCGCCTGCAAGTTGGTACCCGAACCGCTGATGAGCACACCGATCTTGAGCGGCTCAGCTGTATCGGTGCCAGTCGGACGGATATAGGGCACAAAGTCCAGGCCCTCACTAGCAGCCATCTGCTCGTTAGCGCTCATCGGAGTACACGACCTTACCGGAACCCTCGACGCACTCGCCCACGCGGAACGGCTTCTCGCCCAGCGCGACCAGAGCCTCGGTCACGGCAGCCTCGTCCTCGGGGGCAACGATCAGGCACAGGCCGACGCCCATGTTGAAGGTCTTGCATGCCTCGTTGGGCGCGAGCTCGGCCTGACGCGACACGTAAGTAATGACGGGCGGAACATCCCAGCCCATCTCGGCGCCGCTGCGGGTGACCACGGCATCGACATCGTCGGCGAGCGCGCGGTTGAGGTTCTCGGTGATGCCGCCGCCGGTGATGTGGGCGATGGCGTGCACGTTGGCGCCGCCGCGCAGCAGCTCCAGAATCGGCCTGACGTAGATGCGCGTAGGGGCCAGCAGAGCATCGGCCAGCGAAGCACCGTCGAGCTCCTCGAGCGGACGGCTCAGTTCCTCGGCCTTAGCGGCGGCCTCGGGCGTGCCCGGCTTGATGCCGTCAACGCCGATGACCTTGCGCACGAGCGAGTAGCCGTTGGAGTGCACACCGGTGGAAGGCAGACCCAGGATCACATCGCCGGGGCGAACGTTCGCGGGGTCAAGCATCTTGGGACGGTCGACGACGCCCACGGTAAAGCCGGCGAGGTCGTAGTCGGCGGGAGCCATGACGCCGGGGTGCTCGGCCATCTCGCCGCCCACGAGCGCGCAGCCCGCGAGCTTGCAGCCGTCGGCCACACCCTTGATGATCTTTGCCATGTGCTCGGCCTCAATGTGACCGATGGCAACGTAATCCAGGAAGAACAGCGGCTCGGCGCCCGAAGCCAAAATGTCGTTGACGCACATGGCGACCAGGTCCTGGCCCACCGTCTCGTGACGGTCCATGATCTGGGCGAGCACGAGCTTGGTGCCCACGCCGTCGGTGCCGCTGATCAGGATCGGGTCTTCCATATCCTTAAGCGCGGCGGCCGAGAACAGGCCGCCGAAGCCACCGATGCCGCCGATAACCTCGGGGCGGTTGGTGTCCTTGACCATCTGCTTAATAGCGTCGACGGCGCGACCACCCTCGGCGGTATCGACGCCGGCGTCCTCGTACGTCACATGCTTGCTGTCGCTCATCTGAGCCTTCCTCTCCCATTACCGTCCGACGCGCGGGCGCCAAACGGTGCTCATAGTTGCGTTCATTTCGGCGCGCGCCATAACAGCGCGCGCCGTCATATCAACAAAACAGCAGGTAAAACCTACCAAAATAAACCTGTCCCTAAATGGCAGGTTTTAGGCCTCGCCGTGTTCCTCTTCCCAGCTGCGGTCGTCGTATTTCTCGACCACGGCGTCGTCGTCAAAGTGAAGCGGCTTGTCCAGGTTGCGGGGCTTAAAGCCCTCCATGAACTTGTCGCGGCCAAAGCTCTCGGGAATCGCCACGGGGTAGCGTCCGGTAAAGCACGCATCGCAGTAACCGCCCTTGGGCATAACCTTCAGCAGGCCCTCGACCGAAAGGAAGGCCAGCGAATCGGCGCCGATATACTCGCAGATCTCATCGACCGTCTTGTTGGCGCTGATGAGCTGCGACTGCACGTCGGTATCGATACCGTAGAAGCACGGCCAGATGACCTCGGGCGAGTTGATGCGAATGTGAATCTCCTTGGCGCCGGCGTTGCGCAGCATCTTGACGAGCTGCACCATGGTGGTGCCGCGCACAATGGAGTCATCGATGACGACCAGGCGCTTGCCCTCGATGTTGTCGCGCAGCGGGTTGAGTTTCATACGCACGCCCATGGCGCGCAACTCCTGCGTAGGCTCGATAAACGTGCGGCCCACGTAGCGGTTCTTGATAAGGCCCTCGCCAAAGGGAATACCGCTCTCGTGCGAATAGCCCTCCGCGGGCGGCAGGCCGGAGTCGGGCACGCCGATGACCAGGTCGGCCTCGACGGGCTCCTCATGTGCCAGCTGACGACCCATGTCATAACGGCAAGCGTAGACGCTCTTGCCGTTCATGATGGAATCGGGGCGAGCGAAGTAGACCTGCTCAAAGATGCAGTTAGCAGGCTCCTCGGCGGCAGGCACGCCCTGCTCGGACACAAGGCCCTCGGCGCTGATGCGCAAAATCTCGCCGGGACGGACGTCGCGGACGTACTCGGCACCCACAATGTCGAGCGCACAAGTCTCGGAGGCGACGACCCAGCCGCCGGCGCGCGTGACACGGACGGCGGAGTCAACCGTCGCGGCGCCGTCCTGCGACGGCAGCTGCGAAACGGATGCGGCATCGGCCTGGTCCAGGCCCTCGTCCACCAGCTTGCCCAACACGAGCGGGCGAATGCCGTGCGGATCGCGGAAGGCGTAGAGCGCCTGCTCGTTGATGAGCGTCATGGCATAACCGCCGCGCACAAGCTCCATGGTCTTGCGAATGCCCTCGCGCAGGTGGCCCGTACGCTGAGTAAAGTAGCCGATGAGCTTGGTCGCGACCTCGGAATCCGAATTGGAGAGGAACGGCACGCCCAGCTCGATCAGCTGGCGGCGCAGCTCGTCGGTGTTGACGAGGGTGCCGTTGTGCGCGAGCGCGATAATGACGCTATTGATGGTAGAGAGGTGTGGCTGAGAGGCTTCCCAACTCTTGGCGCCGGCGGTGCCGTAGCGCACATGACCCACGGCCAGCTGACCGGAGAGCGTCGACAGGTCGGCGTTGGAGAACACGCGGTCGAGCAGGCCCAGATCCTTGCGGACCATAACCGTACCGCCGTCACCCACGGCGATTCCCGCCGATTCTTGGCCACGGTGCTGCAGTGCACGCAGGCCAAAGTACGTCAGTCGAGCCACGTCGCGATCGGGCGCCCAAACACCAAAAACGCCGCATTCCTCATGCAGCTGGTCGGAGTCCGGATCATACGTCGACATGGCGTTCACCTGTCCCGCGGCACGCTCGGCCGCGCGGATGGTTTCTTGAGACATGGCATCCCCTCAGAGCCTCGTATTTTGGCGTTACCCGCCTTATTATACGCACGGCACGACGCGCTCCCCAGCGCATGAGCAGCGCTTTTTAAAAGCCCACCGAGCTAATAATCCGTTTTGTGGCCAAACATTTTATCGGTCTGTCCAGTGCAAGCGCCCGCGCCCCCAGATGGCCGCCGCGTCCACCGTTGGGGATTACAAAGTTGCAATTGGGACGTTCGTCCTGTCTTTTGGCAGGTCGGCGGCGTATCCTTGTAGCCTAGGACAAAGCGAGAAAGGTTCTGTATGGATCGAAACGAACTCGACCCCAGCGTCCCCAGCGCCACGGAGGTCAAGAAGATTCCCCTCATCATTAAGGTGTACGCCGTCCTGTGCATCCTATCCGGCGTGGGCACACTCCCGTCGGTCGGCGCCTTTATGTGGCAGGTCATCACCGCGCTCATCAACGGCAACGCCGCCGAAAAGCTCGGCGACAATATGCTTGTCTCGGTTGGACTCATCGTCGCCGGCATCATGCTCTCTGCGGCAAGTGCCGTCATCCTGATCATCTTTGGCCTGGACCTTATCAAAAACCAGCGCCGCAACGCCGCCCGCCTGTCCTACATCCTTATTGCATTCACCGTCGTCGAGCTTTTGGTCGACGTGATGCTCCAGGGCATCGGGCCCTTCCTGCTGCGTCCCGCGATCCAGCTCGGCATCCTCGTTGCACTTTCGGCAACCGTCGACCCCACGCTGCGCCAGGAGCGCGAACTGCAGCGCCGCCTGCAGGAGATGCTCGACCGTGACGCCGCGGCGGAGGGCATGCTCGGCCGCGATGAAACCGGCGAGGGCTACATCAAGCTCAACTACTTCAACCTGTTCTGGGTATTCTTCGTCTGCTGCGTGCTCGGCCTGATCGCCGAGGACATCTGGCATATGACAGTCGACGACCCGGGCGTCTACCAGAACCGCGCCGGCATGCTGTTTGGTCCCTTCAGCCCCATCTATGGCTTTGGCGCCGTACTCATGACCATGGTGCTCAACCGCTTCTATAAAAAGAACCCCATCATCATTTTCCTGGTAAGCGCTGTGCTCGGCGCGAGCTTTGAGGTGTTCGTGGGCTGGTTTATGCAGACCTCATTTGGCGTGGTCTCGTGGAGCTACTCGCACATGAAGCTGTTCGGCATGCCCGACCCACTCGCCGTCCTTACGGGCGGACGCACCTGCACGGGCTTTGCCTGCCTGTGGGGCCTGGGTGGCCTTATCTGGATCAAGCTGCTGTTGCCGAGGCTGCTCAAGCTCATCAACATGATTCCGTGGAAGAGTCGCTACTCGGCTACCGTCATCTTTACCGTCATTATGCTGGTCGACGGCGTCATGACGCTGCAGTCGCTCGACTACTGGTACCAGCGCGTCAACGGCACGGAGCCGGATATTCCCGTCGCGCAGTTCTACGGCAAGTATTTCGATAACGACTACATGGAGAACCGCTTCCAGAGCATGACCATGAGTCCCAAGGATGCGACGCGCGTGTAGCGCCCACCGCGCCCAAAACACAAAATGCCCGCCGGTATCACACGTACCGGCGGGCATTTTTATAAACGAGCCTTCTATCGACGCAAGCCTCTACGCCTCGCGCTCGACCTCGCTCACACACTCATTTTTGATGGTACCGACGAGCGCCTGCAGCGCATCGACCACATGCGGGCGAATGTCCCCGCCAATGAGCACGAGCATGATGTCGTCGCCCACGGCGAGCTCGCCACTCGCCAACCACACGCGCACGTAACCGATACCCGGCATCGCGTGCGTTGCCTCGATAGCGGCCTGCACCTTTTCGGCATCGAAGCCAAACGCCATGCCGCCCACCTTATGTCCAGGCGCCACACCATCGGTCTCGACCCCACGCACCTCGGCCTTGGGCGTCGCGCGCACCACGCCGTTGTGTGTCAGGTACATCCCACAATCAGCCGCCGAAACATCGGCCTTGGCTTCGCGCAGCCAAGCATCAACCGAAGGCATCGATTTGCCATTCTCAAACATCATTTCTCCTTTTGATTTCCAGGGCAGTCTTTTTGGGACGGGGCTCCCGGACACTTTATTCCTCGACCGGCGTGAGCACCATGACGGCGCGTGTGTTGCTCAGCGACAGCGAGCGACAGGTCACAAGCGTTACGACCTTGGTTGCCGAAGCGGCACGGTCGGTGGCATCGCTCGCCACGGCAGAGGCACCGTCGAGCATCTCGGACAGGTAATTCTTCAGTCCGTCATCGCCCTCAAAGTTGGGCGTGCGCGCCTTGGCATACGTGTCCTCGACCACCTTGGTCGCCAGCGGGCGCAACTTATACGTCGCATCGCACGTGATGTAGTACACGTATTCCATGCTGTCGAACGTCGCCTGATCGGTCGTACGCGAAATCACGTTGAACATCGAACCGTCGTTCATGTGATGGCCGTAAATCGTGGTCTGCTGATCCACCATGCCCGGCGCGGTGTCGTCGCTATCCAAGAAGATGGCTCCCGAGGCATTGGCCGTACCGTCGAACAGCGTGTTGAGGTACTTGGAGTTGTTGTTGGTCTGCACCACGGGGTAGTTGATGTTGGTGCCGGGCGCGTAAATCCAACCCACAACCTCGGGATTTGTCTGGGCGAGCGCGTTGAAGTCGATAATCGGCACGCCGCTGGCGTCCTTGTCGCTCACATATTGCTTTTCGATTTTTTGATACGACTCGCTCGCCTGCTTGTAGCCAATCTGGGCATTAATAAAGATGGCGGCCGCAGCAACGATCAGGCCAATGCCAATGATGATGAGCAGAATGGGAATGACGGAGCGGCGCTTTTTGCGCAGCGGCTCGGTATAGCTCGATGGCGCGGTATGCGCCGAAGAGCGAGGTGACTTCTTGGCCGTACTGTATGACGAAGGGCGATAAGCAGCAGGCGTATCCTGACGGCGATGGGACGTCGGCGTTACGGAACGCGGCGCGCGCGGCTGCTGAGGAGAGGATGTCCGACCCTGCTGTGCCGCATGGGCAGCACCCGGCTTCGACGGATCGGGAATCTGAGAAGCCTTGAATCGTTTTCCCTGATAATCGGACATGGCTCTCCTTATACTGCGGTGAAACGGCGGAACGCCTAGGCGTCGGCCATCTCCTGCTTCATTTTCTCGATAACCTTGCGGTACTCGGGGTCGCAAGCACCCAGAATCTGCGTGGCATAGATGGCGGCGTTCTTGGCACCGTTGATGGCAACGCAGGCCACGGGCACGCCCGAAGGCATCTGCACCATCGACAGCAGCGAATCCATACCGCCCAGGTCACTCGTCTTCATAGGCACGCCGATAACCGGCAGCGGCGTAAAGGCAGCCACGACACCACCCAGGTGAGCGGCCTTGCCGGCGGCGGCGATAATCACTTTGATACCGCGATCGGCGGCAGTCGAAGCCCACTCGTGGACCTTCGCCGGCGTGCGGTGCGCGCTCGCGATCACGAGCTCATAGGGCACACCCAGTGCCTCGAGCTCGGCGGTGCAGCCTTCCATAACGCCCAGATCGGACTTGGAACCCATGATGATCCCGACAACCGGCTTTTGATCTGCCATAAACAAAGACCTCCTGTTGAGAGCGGTGACGCGGCGAATCCGCGACCCTTAACTGCAAATAATTCAAGTATAGCCGCCGATGCTGATGTGTTCGGCGGGAGACGGAACGCTTTGCGAGATTAAGGCCGAAGGGTCGGAGCTTTCCGCCTACATTCAAAAAGCGTGCCCACCGTCCTTGGGTGGGACGGCGGGCACGCTTGCTTAGCTGTTGCTGGGGCTACTTAGCCTTGCTGCGACGATGGAAGAAAGCGCCGATCGCGGCGATGATGGCGCCAAGACCACCGACGGTCGCGACGGTCGCCGCCGTCTGGTCTCCGGTATTGGGAATCGCCGAACCGTTCTTCTTGCTGCCCTGGGCCTTGTCGCCTGCGGGCTTGCCCGCCTGGTTGCCGCCGTTCGAGCCATTGCCGGAACCCTGGTTGCCCGAGCCGCCCTGATTGCCGGAATCGGCATCCTTGAGGCTCTCAATAGCCAGCTTGAGCTGGTCATAGGCCGCCTGGAGCTGGGTGTCGGAAGCATTCTCAGCACCCAAGACGTCCTCGGCGTAGGTAATGGCATCCGTCAGGGCCTTGACAGACTCGGCCGTCTTGCCCCTAATGTCAGTCTCCTTCGCCTGCTTGACCAGGGCCTTGAGCTGCTTCTTAGTCGGTTTCTCGACCGGGGCCACCGGGGTCTTCTCGAGCGCGCCGCGGGCGCTCTCGAGCACCCTGAGCGCCTGGTCGACCTCGTCCTGCGTGGCTTTCTCGTCGCTCAAGATGGCGCGGGCGCTCGCCAGGGCGTTCTCGAGCGCCGTCCAGGAGGCCTCGGTGTAGTCACCGGCCTTGAGGTCGCCGGCAGCAACCTCGGCATCAACCTTTTCGATCGCGGTAGCGAGATCATCCTTCGCCACCGGATCGGGGACGGCCGTACCGTAGAACTTGAGCTCCGCCATGCTGCAGTAGGCATCAACGTTGCCACCGCCGGCGTGAATCACCTTGACGGTCACGTAGCGACCGCGCGCGGCGCCAAAGCTCATCTGTTTCCAGTCGCCACGGTCGGTGAGCACGCGGCCGTCATTGTCGAAGGCGAACGTACCCATCGACGCGGCGGTGCCCATCTCATAACCGTCGGCAGTGTCGGAGACCAGTATCTCGGCCTCGAAGATATCGCCGTTAGTGCCGCCGTCCTGGCGCGGCAGGAATGTAACGTCGGTGAGATCGTAGTCGCGGCCCAGGTCGACACTCAGATACTGGGGCATACCGGTCCCATGGGCCCAGTCGCTGTGCCAAAGCGTCCGCTCGTCGCCGTCGAGAGCGTTGACGGCGTTGCTGCCCTCGTAGTCGGCCTCACTCGAGAAGCCGGCCACCTTGACGTTCTTGCGGTTCTCGGGCGTGTTGATAAGAATCTTCTCATCGACAGGGCGCATCTTGAGGCCGTCGATTGCCTTCTCGATCTTGGCTGTGGCGTCTGCGACATCCTTCTTGCTATAGCTGCCTTGGCCGCCGTCGAGGAGCTTCTGAGCCGCCTCGACCGCAGCGGTGAGAGCTGCATAGGAATCCTTAGTGTAGACGGATTCGCTGTAGCCCGCGGCCTCGGAAAGCGCTGCCACGAGCGCAGAGGTATCGACACCAGCCTTGACTTCGACCTCATAGGATGCGGTCTTGGAGGGGTCGAGTACCGACGCCACCGTGATCTTTGCCTTGCCGGCCTTGTTGGCACGCAGGTAGTAGCTCACGCTATTGCCAGCCTGAACAGCGGAGACGCTTACCACAGAGGGGTCGGAGCTCTCGACCGTCACATAGGGGTAGCCGGCGCTCTCAGGCGTGGCCTTGGCGTCGACGAGCGTAACGTCGCCTTCAAAGAACTCGGTCTGGTTCTTGCCTAGCTCGACACCCTCGATGGCCTCGACACCCTGCGTGTAGTTGAAGTTGACCTCACGCAGTGTGAGCATCTGGTCACCCGATGCCTCAAGCGGCGTGACCTCGACCTTGGTCGCCTTCTTGCCCTTGTTCTCGGCAGAGAGGCCAAAAGCGTAGCGAGCCCGGAAGGAATCGTACTCCCCGCCCGCGAACTCTTGGGTCGAGCCATCCTCGAACGTCACGACAGCCTTGATCTTCTGCACGGTTCCGTTGCCACCGTTGCGGTTAACGACCTCGACACTATCGAGTTTCGAAGGCGTCTTAAATGCGAATGTCATCGTGGTGGGAAGCTTCACGTAACTCGGAAGCTTACCCTCGCTGTCCCAGTTGCCGCTCCAGTTCCATAGGAACTCAAAGCCGTTGTCGCCCTCGTTATTATCGAACAGCGCGTTATAGCTCTTCTGCTGGATAAGTTTCTCGACGTTGGTCCCGTCGTCGGTCGTGAGCTCATCGTTGGTCATCGTGATGTTGAAGGCATCCTGACCGTACTCGGCGACCGTTGGCTGAGGAACATCCGGCATCGTCACCGTGCCGTCGCTCGCAAACTCAAGTGCGTCGCATGCCGGACCGATGAGCCAAGATGTCGAGGGCAGTTCGACCTTGCCGGCGGTCTTGGCCTTGAGCTTGAAACTCGCCACCGCGCCGGTACCGTTGTAGAGCTTGCCATCGCCGCGGTTGGCAAAGGCGAGATTGATAGTCTGCGTTCTGTCCGCGAACTGGACCTTCTCGCGAGACAGGTTCTCCATGCCGGCAGTCGAGCCGTCCTGCGCGATGCTCTCGGACACAAACTCGAACTGGTCGCTCTTGAAGTTGACGAGAGCGCCCAGGGCGTTGACGTTCTTGGCGTCGGCCGCATAGACATCAACGGTGATCTCATCACCGGCCTCGACCTCGGTCTTGCTCGGAATCACCGCGAGCGAACCTGCGACCTTGCCCTTTTGTTTAGTGCCGCCGTCAAGACCCGCCATGGTGAACGAGTAATCGTAGACGTCGTAAACGCCGTTATCGTTGAGGTCGGCGAAGTGGTCGCGGATCTGCGAACCGAACGTCGGGGTATCGGGCTCGCGATTCTCGAGGCCCAGATAGTTCTTCATGTTGGAGTAGTCTCCGTCGGAGATCGTGGCCTTGTTGAGGTTGGAGCCCACGGCGAAGCCATCCGTGCCGTCGGTCTTGTAGATGGCAATCTCGGACGCGGAGAAGAAATTGCCGACCGAGGCGAGCGGTGTCATGCGCACGTAACGGGCGGCCACGGTGCCGTCAAACGCTACCGTCTTACAATCAGCGGAACGTGCCCAATCGACCTCCTGGCTCGTCCAGTGGACGCCATCGAGACTCGTCTCAACACGCATCTTGGTCACAGTGCCGTTGCCGGCGTCATCGCGCGGATAGTACTCGAGCTTATCGAGCTTGTAAGCGCGTCCATAGTCAACGGTAAGCGCCTTGCCCAGATCGTTGCCACCGGAGTGGAAACCGCCGTCGCCCGACTGGAACTCATGGTCGAAGGCGAGCTCGGCCTTATGGCTGCCGTAAAGTGAGCCCTCCCAGGTGATTTGCTCGGCGTCGGGGACGTTCCGCCACGGATCGAGTGCGGAGTTCGCCTCGAGCACATCGCTCCAGGCGGAGTAGCCCTCGGCGTTGCGCGAACGAATCTGGTAGGTGTGCTTGCTATTGTAGGCGAGGTCGGTGTGCGTGAATTCGGCCACATCACCCACGGCGAACACGGTGCCGTCGACCTTAAGGTCGTAGGAGGTAGCACCATCGACCTTTCCCCAGGTGAGCTTGATGCTCGTTGGGGTCGTGACGTCCTCGGGGGCAGCAAGGTTCGTGGGTGCGGAGAGGCTCTCGTTGAGGCGATCGGCTGTGAGCGTGGCGTCGGCGTTCACGAAACCGCCCAGCTCGAGCGTCTGCGCCGCCGCAGCAACATCGGTCTTCGCGAACTTGACGTAGACCTTGGGGTTCGTGGTGATCTTGGTGCTGTTAAAGCTCTCGCCCCGCTCGGCCTCGGTGCCGTCCACATCGCTGCCGTAGTGGTTGAGGTTAGGGGTCTCGCTGTAGAAGTAGACCGCCTGGCCGGCCTCGGGGGTCGCGGTGTCAAAGGTCTCCTGCGAGTCGACCTCAACCACGTTGAGCGCGGATCCGCCGTTCTTGGCGACGACGCTCATGGGCTTGGCGGACACGTTGGCCACGAAGGTCGTGGTGCGATTGGAGTCGTAGCCGTTGTAGCCACCCTGCGAGGCTTCGGCGGTAAAGGTCGCGGTGCCGCCTGCGGCCTTGGATCTGTAGACGGTGCTCACATGCTCACCGTAGGAGATATTGTCGATCGTACCGTAGGAATCGTCCTCAGTCGTGTTGTTCTCGATGGAGGAGCCGTCGTCCTCGTACTGCGTAAAGGTGCCGTCGCCCTCGGTGGCGAAGAACTCGACGATACGCTGGCTGCGGTCGGTACCCTTGGTGTTGGTGTCGCTCACGGCCTCGGGGTTGTTGTTCTCGGCGTACATCGGCACGATAGCGTTGGCCTTCACAAACAGCGGCAGCTTCCAAAGCGGAGCCTCGTAGTTGTTGAGAACCTGGCCGCCGCGATACTGCTTACCCGAGAAGTAATCGATCCAGATGGTGGGATTCTCGTCGGTGCCGTAGTTGGGGAGGTAAATCCCATTGCGAATGTCGTTGCCGTTCTCGTCTGCCTGGGTATCCTGATACACCGGTGCCACTAGGAAGTTCTCACCGAACATATACTGGTACTGCGTCGAGGTGCTTGCGGCGTACTCGGAGTTATCGGAAAGCAGCATGGCGCGGATCATGGGCAGGCCGGCATCGCCGTTACCCGTGTCGATGTTGGCCGCCGAGGCCGCGCTCGTGTAGATATAGGGCATGAGCTGCGCCTTGAGCTTGAGGTAGAAGCGCGAGATGCCTGTGTAGGGATCGCCGTGCGTCATGGGCGATTTACGGTAGGTGCCCCAACCGTCCATGTCGAGCATAGAGGGCGTGAACGTCTTCCACTGGTAGTCACGCGCAGAGATGATGGGGTCGCCGCCAAAAATGCCATCCATGTCGGAGCCGATGTTGGGGTTGCCCGAAAGACTCTGACCGATATACGTGGGGATATGGAAGCGAATGTACTCCCAGTTACCGCCATACTGGTCGCCGGTCCAAATGCCACCAAAGCGCTGCGTGCCGGCCCAACCATCGAGCGTGATGATGTTGGGGCGCTTGTTAGCGCCGGTCGTCACCGTGTCATAAGCTGTCTTGATGCCATTAAGACCAAAGGAGTAGCCAGATCCAACCCAGGCAACGTCGGTCTTAAGGGTAGCGATGCCTCCCGTCTTGACCTCGGCGTCGAAGTCGCGAAGCAGATGCCACGGGGTCTCAGGGTTGCTGTCGGGCTCAAGGTTGGACTGGGTCCACAAGCCCGTGCTCACACCCTTTGAGTTGGCATACTCGGTGAACTTCTTAAGGTTGTCGACGTTGGCACGCACAGCGTTAAGACGGTCGGCCGAGCTCGCTCCGTCGGAGTTGACGCCGCCGGTCTTGTAGTAACCGTTCTGGCCATAGCCGGCGCCGTAGCCGTCGTTCGGCAGGAACCAGCCGAGCGGCATGTCGCTGTCCTCGTAGTCATCGATAACCTGCCGAGCAGAGAACTGGCGGTCGAAATCGGTCGCTTTCATGTTCTCGGTATCAACCGTAGGGCCCTCACCGTTGAGCGTCTCGGCCGCAAGTGTGCCGTCGAGCTTGTAGCCCGTCGACATGCCAGACTCGTACTTAACGTCGCCCTTCTCGCTCGAGGACTTGCTGCCCTTGGTCTCCCACTTCTTTTGACCCGAGGTCGTTGACCAGCCATCACGGTTATAGGCATTAAGATGACCAAGGTAGAACCCGTACTCGGGCAGCAGTACCGGGTTACCGGTCACCTTGTAGTAGTCCTGCAGCATCTCAGTTGCCACGTTCGAAGCTCCCTCGTTGGTCGCCACGAAGTAGTAGGCATCAAACTCATTCTCGCTGTGCAAAGTCGTGACCGTCGATGAGTCCGTGGAACCGAAGTCGTAGGAACCCTCTGCAAACGTGTTTCGGAGCACGCCGTAGCCGTCACTCGTCCAATAAAACGGGTTGGGCGAGGCAACGCCGCCATCGGTCCAGTTGTTCGTGTTGGAGATGGCGATGGTCTGGTTGGTGTGCAGGAAGCGTCCGTTCTGGGTGCCGCCGCCAAAGAAGTTCTCGGACTTCTCCTTGGCGAGCGTCTGGACGGTACCCTTCTTATCAAGGTCGAGGGACGCGGACTCGGAAACCACGACACGGTCGCCTGACTTGATACTCATCTTGCCAGTCGCCTTGTCCAGGATCACGGTCGCCTTTCCGCCGGTGATCTCGATAGTGTCGCCCTTGTCGGCAACCGTCGCACTCGGCTTGCTGTAGGTGTCCGAGGTATCGGGCTGAGCCTGGATCTTAGCCGTGTGGGACTTACTGCGCGGCGTGGCGTACTCGGAAAACTCACCCTTGGGGTCGACGTTATAACGGAAAATACCGTCCTCGAGGAACGTAATACGGCCCTTGATGCCGTCAGCGAAATCGATGTCGACGACATTCGAGGCAGACTGGGACACGGTCGCCGAGTCGACGCCCTTGAGTGGCGTGGCAATCGCCTGCTGGGGATTGGCAAACACGAGCGTCGCTGCAGTGGCAACGAGGACCGCGCTTCCCTTCACCCACCGTTTCGTAAAAATGGAATTCCTGCGCATCTGGTCTCCTTTCTTCCGACATGCTGAGGTGCCGAGGACGCCCCCCCCCCGGCAGCATGGGAAAACGTATCAAACGGAGATGTTCGGTACATTCCGCACAATGGGGGCCACCCGTTACCAAGGGGCCAACTGGTAGTAACCAGATAGCCACCTACTAGGTCATATCAACATATGGGAGCACTTGCGCACCCAAGTTCGGAATTCTCCCAGCGGCAGCAAAATAAGCGTCAACGGCAAGGTGGGCTTAATAAGCCATACCAATTGGTTCTTCAGTCAAATACCAATCTAGCAAAAATGTACTGTTTATCTGGTATTACACAGACCATACCTTTCCCTCGGGAACTGGGCTTCGCGAAGTTTCCCGAGGGAAAGGCTCAGCCGCCATCCTGCAACCTACCGGGGATTGCCATGACGTACGTTGGCTGATTTGGTTTGGAATGAGATGTTGACGGTGGCTGATGGGCACAACTGTCCCGGGTGCATTTCATGATGCACCTAAATGTCTGTCTTTATCCTTATAGATTGTCCAGGTAGTCGTCGGCATCATAGGTAAGGCTGTAGGCTTTATTCAGGATGCGCACGAGCTCCTGAGCATCGTGCTCGCCGAGCGCTGAGAGTTGTTTCGAGAGCGATGCCACACTCTCGGCATTTTTTTTCGCCGCGAAATCACGGCCTTCCTCGGTAATGCTCACCAGCACACGCCGACGATCGCTTGGATCGGTCCTGCGCTGAACGTAACCCTTGCTCTCGAGTGAATCCAAGATATGCGACATGCGCGCACGGGAGAATTTCAGCTTCTTGGCAATCTCGGAGGGAATGACATCACCGTCAATACCCGATAGACACTGTAAAACCGGCGCCTCGCCCACACTGGCGCCGCCGGCAGCACTCAAGGATCCCTTGGCAAGGGAACGTGAGTACACGATCAGTTTTCGAGCAACGTCATCGTAATCCACTGGGGATATTGTCCTTTGCAACTCTAGAAGGGCCATAAAACCGTCATTTGCCGTACATTAGTTAACATTCGCAACAATTATTTATGATACCCCAACGCGGAAGTCTATTGCTCGTCCTTCTTGCGTCGCATAAGCTCCTCAACGTCGATACCCGCGGCCTCGAGCATACGCTCAACATTCTTTTTGGCGTTGGTCGTGCCAACCTTAAGCACAATCGAAAGCGGAGTGCCCACCACCAGGCACACGATGCCCGCGGGGACGCCCCAGCCGGGGCCGCCCTGCATACCCCACATCCCCACCAAAAAGCCAATAGCCACGAGCGAATAGCCCAGGCGCAGCCAAACGTTGAGCCGCTGAATAGCATCGGTCTGCATCTTTGCCTCGCGGATCAAGTCGTCGCGCGAAAGGTCGTGTCCGTGTTTCTCGTGCATATGGGTCCTCCTCGTGCAAAGCGTGCATCATGTGCAAGTACATCGTTTTTCGAATACGTCATCTTTCAAGAGCAATATAGCGGGTGTCGTGTAGGCGATGGAGGTCGCTGGCCATATTGCCCTTGAAGGGCGGCGCAAAATCAGAAGGCCGTGCGGTTGAGGCCGCACGGCCTTACAGGGGGCCAGGGGATGATGACTAGTAGCTCAGTGCCGGGTCGAAGAAGCCAATAACAACGCCCACAAATGCGATCACAACGAGGATCAGCATCATAACGATGGGGTTGACCTTCTTCTTGGTCATCATGTACCAGCAGAAGATGATGAAGATCATCGGCAGCAGGTGCGGATAGATGCCATCGAGCGTGTCCTGGAACTTACCGCCACCGGGCAGCACCAGGTTGGGGCTGCAGGTGATGGAGACCCAAGTTGCGCCCACGGCACCGATGACCATGGTACCGACCATCACGATGGAATCGCGAAGAGCCTTTGCCTTGGGGCCAACGAGGGCCTCGACCGCCTTGCCGCCGAGCTCATAGCCCTGGTTGTAGGCAAAGCGCATGCCGAGGTACATGAGCAGGTTCCACACGACGATATAGAAGATAGCGCCGAGCGGGGAGCCGCCGGTCGAGAGACCGAGGGCGATACCGAGCAGGATCGGGATCAGGGTACCGACGATCAGCGAGTCGCCAAGGCCGGCGAGCGGGCCCATGAGGCCGGCGCGGATGCCGTTGATGGCGTCGTCGTCGATGGCCTCGCCGTTTGCGCGAGCCTCCTCGAGGCCGGCGGTGACGCCGACAATCATGGTGCCGATCTGCGGCTCGGTGTTGAAGAACGCGGAGTAGGTCTGGAGGGCCTGCTTCTGCTCCTCGGGCGTGTCGTAGAGCTCCTCGACGATCGGAAGCATGGCGCACAGGTAACCGAAGGTCTGCATGTGCTCCTGCGAGAAGCAAGTCAGGTTGCCATAGGACCAGTTGCGGAACGACTTGGCAAGCGTTTTCTTAGAGAGTTTCTTCTTCTCTGCCATTAGATGTCCTCCTCTTCCTCATCATCGGAGCCCGAGGCGATAGCTGCCTTGGGAGCGTTTGCGAGGTCGATCTTGAGCGAAGCGATCTCATAGTTGATCAGGGCGAAGAAGCAGCCGATGCCGGCAGCGGCAATCAGGTTGCATCCCATGACAGCGGACAGGGTGAAGCCGAAGAAGAACGTGAGGAAGTCCGTCGGCTTGGAGATGACCTGCTTGAGCAGGATGGCGATACCGACGGTAGGCAGCAGCGAGCCGACGGTGAACAGCGTCTTCATCGCGATGCCGTCCATGGGCATGTAGGTCTTCATGAGGTCGACCATGGCGGTGCCGCCCATGGTGATGATGAACGTCGGGAGGAACGAGCAGACGATGTGACCAATCCAAGGCAGAACGTTGTTGACCAGGTAGAGCTTGTGGAGATCGCCCTTCTCGAGCCACTTCCACCCCATGCCCTGCCACACCAGGTTGATGGTGGCGGTGCCATAGAAGAGCACAGTGCCGAGCGTGCCGACGGCGGCACCGAGGGATGCGGCCATGCCGGCAGCCTCAGCGGAGGCGGGATCGATGCCCGAGTTCTTGATGGCGAGGATCGCCAGCGGGATGCCGATATAGGACACGGCGCGGACGTCGGCGGAGACGGTTCCGCCGGGGGTCACGAGAGCGATGTAGACAACCTGGATGGCAGCGCCGACGAGGATGCCCGTCTGCATATCGCCCATGATGATGCCGACGATGAGGCCGGCGACCAGAGGACGACCCAGAGTGTAGTTGCCGATCGTCGTGCCGCCCATGCCAGGCAGTGATGCCAGGCAGGCGAACAGGCCGAACAGCGCGGCTTGGAATGCATTGATTGCCATGCTTTCCCCTTTCTTTATTCCTCAGCCCCTTTCACCAAGGGCTGTAGATACCAAAATGCGGCTGGCGCCTAACTAGAAGCCAAACTGACCGCGGAACTTGGGCCACTCACCGATGGACTTCTCCTTGATAAGGGCGAACTCGACCGTGTAGCCGGCGTTGGTGAGGTCCTCGAGCGCCTGGGCCTCTTCCTGCGTGATCGACTGGTTGTTGCCGAGCTTGGTGGTGCCGGGACGATCGTTGCAGGGACCGACGATGATGCGGTCCATGCCGGGCTTAAAGCCAAAATCGACGAGAAGTTCCTTCATGTCGAGCGGGTTCTTGGTGATCAGGAAGTACTTGGTGTCGGACTTGAGAACCTTCTCGGAGACCTCCTTGAAGTGCTCCTTGGTCCACACGAACGTCTTCTTGCCCGAGGCACTCTTGTAGGCCTCCTTGAGCACGGGGTTGGACGCTGCAGCGTCGTTGACGGCGATAAGACCGTCGCAGGGATACTCGAGGGCCCAACGGGTAACGGTCTGTCCATGGATCATACGGTCGTCAATACGGATGAACGAAATCATGCGTTCTCCCTTTCTTTATCACCAGGGGTCTTTCCTCTTAACCCCCGCTCCATCACAAAAATTTGGGCGGATGCGCTGCCTAGATGTCGTCGTCCTCGTCGTCGGCGTCATCGGTCGGGACAACGAGCTCGGACATACCGTTCTTGCCCTCCTGCAGCATCATCTGCTTGAGGGAATCCAGGTCCATGGTGGCAAGCCCCATCATGGCGGTCATAGCCATGGGCAGGTTCATGCCGCCGAAGGCAATGGTGTGGGCGAGCAGGCCCTTCTCGGCCAGCGTGTTCATGGCATTGGTGAGCGGCGATCCGCCCAGGATGTCACCAAGCAGGACAACCTCGTCATCGGCGGTAACGGGAGCGAGCATCGCCTTGACGTTCTCGACATACTCGTCAGCGCCCATGCCGTCCACGAGACTCGTCGACAAGATGTTCGGGGCGTCATTGCCGAGCATCTTGAGGACACTGTGCAGTCCGGGAGCGAGCGTTCCGTGACTGACCATTACCAGATACCGCATGCGGTCTCCTCTCGACCTGCCGTGTGTCGCACGGCTTTGCTTTTTGCTGAGATTATTGTTGCGCCGGGGCATGTTCGGTACAAGAAAATAGTTGCGAACGGCAACTATTCATCGGTTAACGGTAGCAACTATTTTTGTGCCTAAATTATTTTTTCTTCTAATTATTTTTAAAATAGCAGGTAGATTGCCTGATAAATGTTTTATGTTCCTTATGCACCATACATACCAGCAAGAATCGGGCCTGGCATCTCCGGTTTGCCCCGCAGTGTCAGACCATGTCACGTACGCCCACGACATGGAGGTACCCCATGGATATGATCTCGTTTCTCGCCTCCGAACCTTTCGACCGCAGCGGTGATACGCCGCTCTATGTCCAACTTAAACATCGAATCGCCCTGCTTATCGCCAGCCAGGCGTTCGACACCAAGACGCCGCTGCCACGCGAGCTCGAAATCTGTGAGCGGCTAGAGTTATCGCGCGCGACCGTGCGCCGTTGCTTCCAAGATCTCGTCATCGAGGGGCGCGTGGTGCGCAAACGTGGGCAGGGCACGTTCATCAAACCCCAAACCTCAGCACCCGGCATCGACCTGGCCCTGAATTTCAGCGCGCGGATGCGCGAAGCGGGACGGGTTCCGAGCTCGCAGATTCTCGCCTTTTCAAGCATACCGGCCGTCCGCGGCATCGCCTCTGGGCTCAAAGTGCCCGAAGGGACACCCGTCTGGGAGATTCGCCGCCTGCGTCTCGCCAACGACAAACCCATGGAGCTCAACTACGTCTATATCCCCGTGTCACTTTGCCCCGAGCTCACGCGCAAAGACGTGGATGGCTCGCTCTACGCCTATATCGCGGAAAAGACCGGCATCCTGCCCGCAAGCGTCGATGCCGTCTACGAGACGGTCAACCTCGACAAGCATGAGGCGCGCCTTTTGGGACAGAACACCGGTAAGGCGGCGATGCGCATCGTGCGTTCGACCTACGACAAGACGGGAACCCCGTTCGAGGTAGGCGTGCTCATCAGCTGCGACGGTCAGGCAAAGCTGCACGTGCACATCGCCGCCGACAAAACAACCTTCACCGCCACAGCCCAATAAATCCAAAACGTGGGCGCCGTCGTTCAAACGAACGACGGCGCCCACACTCATTTTTTATTCAGCCCTAGTCATCGCACAAAGCCCCTTCGGCAGCACACGGTGCAGCCAAGTCACCGCAGGCCGGGGCGGAGGGGGCTGAGTTTCCCACTGAGCGACTCTGCTTGCAGCCGGAGCGAAGGGGGAAACTCAGCCCCCTCCGCCCCGGCCGGCCAGCTCAATCTACACCGTGTACTGCGGCAGGTCCTGCAGGGCGATGACGTCCATGCCCATGTCGTTGGCGCTGCCGTGACCCTGCTGGTCCTCACGCACCGCCTCGATGGCACTCACGTACGTGTTGGCGGCAGACATCGCGGTCACGCAGGTTACGCCGCGGCGCACCGCCTCGGTACGCAACAGATAGCCGTCGCCGCGCGAACCCGGGCCGTACGGCGTGTTGATAATCACCGCGATCTTGCCATCGGCGATGAGGTCGCCGATGTTGGGGCGCTCGCCGTCGTGCGGGCCGCTGATCTTTTCCACGATCTCGCAGGTCACGTTGCCGCCGCGCAGCACGCGCGCCGTACCTTCGGTGGAGCAGATATCAAAGCCCAGGTAGCGAAGGATGCGCGCAACCGAAAGGATATGCCGCTTATCGCGGTCGCACACGCTAATGAACACTTTGCCGGCGCTCGGGTCGGGCAGGTTGTAGTCGATCGCCAGCTGCGTCTTGGCGTATGCCTCGGGATAGCTCTTGGCGATACCCATGACCTCGCCGGTCGACTTCATCTCGGGCCCCAGGATAACGTCGGCTCCCGGGAAACGGCCCCAGGGCATGACGGCTTCCTTCATGCAGAACCAGTCCAGCTGACGTTCGTCGCTCGGCAGGCCCAAGCTCGCGATGGAATCGCCTGCCATGATGCGCGCCGCGCATTTGGCCAGCGGCACGCCGGTGGCCTTGGAGATAAACGGCACGGTACGGCTGGCGCGCGGGTTGGCCTCGATCACGTAGACGGTCTCGCCCTTGATGGCATATTGCACGTTGACCAGACCGCGGACTCCCAGCGCCATCGCGATGCGGCGCGTGGTCTCGCGGAGCTTCGCCTGCAGGCTCTCGCTAAAGCTGAACGGCGGGATGCAGGTCGCGGAGTCGCCGGAGTGAATACCGGCTTCCTCGATATGCTCCAGGATGCCGCCGATGTATACCTCTTCGCCATCGCACAGGGCGTCGACGTCGGACTCGATCGCACCCTCCAGGAAGCGGTCCAGGTACACCGGGTAGTCGGGGCTAATGCGCGCAGCCTCGGCCATGTAATCGCGCAGATGCTCGGCATCGTAGGCGATCATCATGCCGCGGCCGCCCAGCACATAGCTCGGGCGCACCAGCAGCGGATAGCCGATGTGCGCGGCCACGGCCTCGGCCTCCTCAAACGAGGTGGCCTGGCCCGCCGGCGGGTACATGATGCCCAGCTTGTCGAGCAGAGCGGCGAAGCGCTCGCGGTCCTCGGCAAAGTCGATGGCATCGGGCTTGGTGCCCATAATGTTCACGCCGCTCTCCTCGAGCATGCGCGCCAGCTTAAGCGGGGTCTGGCCACCGAGCGTCACCACGACGCCGTCGGGGCGCTCGACATCGATAACGTCCATGACGTCCTCGTAGGTGAGCGGCTCAAAGTACAAGCGGTCCGAGGTGTCGTAGTCAGTCGAAACGGTCTCGGGGTTGCAGTTGACTATGATGGTCTCGAAGCCGCGAGCCGCCAGTGCGTAGCTCGCGTGCACGCAGCAGTAATCGAACTCGATACCTTGGCCAATGCGGTTGGGGCCGGCGCCCAGGATCATCGCCTTGGGCTTGTCCGCCGGCGTGGTCTCGTCGGGAGCCACGCACTTCTTGGCATCCGGGCTCGTGCGGTAGATGTTCTCGTACGTCTTGTAGTGGTACTCCGTGGCGCTCGAAAACTCCGCAGCGCAGGTATCGACCGTCTTCATGCTGGGAACCACGCCCAGACCCTTGCGATAGGCGCGCACAAAGCGCTCGTCCGAGCCGGTCAGCGCGGCAATCTCGGCGTCGCTCGTGCCGTACTGCTTGAGCAGGCGCATCGCGTCGGCGTCGATATCCTCCACACGCAGGCCGCGGATGCTCTCCTGGACCTGCACCATGTCGTTGATACGGTTGAGGTACCACGGATCGATACCGCAGATGGCATGGATGTGGGCGATGTCCCAGCCACGGCGCAGGGCCTCGACCACAAAGAAGATGCGGTGCTCGGTCGGGGTTGCCACGGCCTGAGCGAGCTCATCGTCGCTCAGCTTGTCGGCACCCTCCTTGCCACCGGCGCAGATGCCCTGGTGACCGTCCTCCAGTGAGCGCATGGCCTTGCCGAAGGCCTCCTCAAAGGTGCGGCCGATCGCCATAATCTCGCCCACGGCCTTCATGCGCGTGGTGAGCGTAGGATCAGTGCCTTTAAACTTCTCGAAGGCAAAGCGCGGCACCTTGACGACGCAGTAGTCGATTGTGGGCTCAAAGCAGGCGGGCGTTGCCTTGGTGATGTCGTTGACGATCTCGTCGAGCGTGTAGCCCACGGCCAGGCGAGCGGCGGCCTTGGCGATGGGGAAGCCCGTGGCCTTGGAGGCCAGTGCGGACGAACGGCTCACGCGCGGGTTCATCTCGATGACGATCAGGCGGCCGGTCTGGGGGTTCACGGCAAACTGCACGTTGGAGCCGCCGGTCTCGACGCCGATCTTCCCCAAGATGGCGAGCGAGGCGACACGCATGCGCTGGTACTCAAGGTCGGAGAGCGTCTGCGCCGGCGCCACGGTGATGGAGTCGCCGGTGTGCACGCCCATGGGGTCGAGATTCTCGATGGAGCACACGATGATGCCGTTGCCGGCGTGGTCGCGCATGACCTCCATCTCATACTCTTTCCAACCCTCGATGGACTCCTCGACCAGCACCTCATGGGCAGGCGAGAGCTCAAGGCCCTGGCTCACGATGGAGACGAGCTCCTCGTGGGTATGCGCGATGCCGCCGCCGGCGCCACCGAGGGTAAAGCTCGGGCGCAGTACGCAGGGATATCCCACGCGCTCGGCGATAGCCTCGGCGTCGGCCACGCTGTAGGCATAGCCCGAGCGCGCAACCTCCAGGCCGATCTCGGCCATGGCCTCGTTAAAGAGTTTGCGGTCCTCGCCGCGCTCGATAGCGGCCAGGTCGCAGCCGATCATCTCGACGCCGTACTTGTCGAGCGTGCCGTCCTTTGCCAGCTCGACGGCGGCGTTCAGACCGGTCTGGCCGCCCAGCGTGGGCAGCAGCGCGTCCGGGCGCTCTTTCTTGATTACGCGCTCGATAAACTCGGCGGTGATGGGCTCGACATAGGTGCGGTCGGCAAGACCCGGGTCGGTCATGATGGTCGCCGGATTGGAGTTGACCAGGATGACCTCAAAGCCATCCTCCTTGAGCACCTTGCAGGCCTGTGCGCCGGAGTAGTCGAACTCACAGGCCTGGCCAATGACGATAGGGCCCGAACCAATAACGAGGATGCGCTTGATGTCAGTACGTTTAGGCATGTTAGTTCTCCTCGGTCGCAGCGTTCTCGGACTCGGCGAAATTCCAGCCGGCGAGGCGGTCCTTCGCGGTGTCGATGTCCAGGTAGTTCTCCTCGCCGTCCATGAGTCGCGTAAAGGCGGTAAAGAGATAGTGGGCATCGGTGGGGCCGGGCGAAGCCTCGGGGTGGTATTGGACCGAGAAGCACGGGGCGTCGAGCAGCTGGATGCCCTCGGCGGTGCCGTCGTTGAGGTTCACATGTGTCAGGCGAATGCGGCCAAAGCGCTCGTTCATCACGACCGGCGCGATACCGCGGCGCACCCAGGCGCGCAGGTCGCCATCGGCCGCATGCTCGGTTTCGCCGCCGGAAAGCTCCGGAATCAGTTTGCCCAGACTGGGGAACAGCAGGCCAAAGCCGTGGTTTTGCGCGGTGATCTCCACGCGACGGCTCACCAGATTCATAACCGGCTGGTTACCGCCACGGTGACCGAATTTAAGCTTTTCCATTTGGGCGCCGCAGGCCAAGCTGATCATCTGGTGACCTAGGCAAATACCAAAGACCGGCACCTTGCCGATCAGCTGCCGCACCTGCTCGTAGGTCTCCACCACGGCATCGGGGTCGCCGGGGCCGTTGGACAAAAAGACGCCATCAGGATTCATGTCGAGCACCTGCTGGGCGGGCGTATCCCACGGCACGACGGTGAGGTCGCAGCCGGCACGGACCAGGCCCTCCAGAATACCGCGCTTCACACCGCAGTCGTAGGCGACCACTTTGTGACGGGCAGGAGCGGCAGCCGCAAGCGCAAAGCCATGCGTGGCAGGCAGGTCGGCGGCCACAAACTCGTGAGGCGCGGGACAGCTCACGGTCTTGACCAGGTTCTCGCCCACCAGCGTGGGCGCTGCGTCCAGACGCTCGGCGAGCTCGTCGACGTCGAAGATCTCTGTCGAGATAATGCCCATCTTGGAACCATTGTCGCGCAGATGGCGCACCAGAGCGCGGGTGTCGATACCCTCGATAGCAACGATGCCGTGAGCGCGCAGGTACTCCGGCACGCTGACGGCCGAGCGCCAGTTAGAAGGCGTGGCGCACATGTCGCGAACGATCATGCCGCGCATGGCCGGAGCGCTCGCAGGGCGCACGGCGTCGCCGGGGAAGGCCGACTGGACGTCGGTCTCATCGATACCGTAGTTGCCGATCTGCGGGTAGGTCATGGTTACGATTTGGCCGGCATAACTCGGGTCGGTCATGACCTCAAAGTAGCCCTCGAGCGAGGTGTTGAAGCAGACTTCGCCGGTCGCGGTGCCCTCGGCGCCGCATGCACGTCCATAAAAAATGGTCCCATCCTCAAGATACAGGATACAGGGACCGCAGGTGCCCTTGCTGGTTTTGGCCAGCATACGCTGGCAAAGCTCGCTGGGCGCGAAGGTGCGGGCGGCAGCGCCCGCGGTATGGTTGTTCGCCATAATTCTCCTTCCCGGTCTCACAGGACCGGCTTAAAGGTGTGTAGTTAGGCCTCGCGGTATTGTAACCGCAAGCATGCCTCATGGCGTTAATTTCATCGAAATGTTTACGAAATGATAATTATGACTTTCTATGCATAATGATTATTTAAGGCTCTGTTAGACCAGGATTGACATTCCGC
>NZ_QRWO01000030.1:0-34005 GCF_003459655.1 Collinsella sp. AF19-1LB | reverse complement strand
ATAAAGAAGGCCAAGATTCGGGACGCAGTTCAAATTAAGTCTGTCCCCAATGAGTGCAATGAGTAGGGATAGAAAAAGGCCCGGGTGCCGTGGCATCCGGGCCTTTGCTAGCAACTTGATGTTGCGGGCAGCTTAGAACTTGTGACCGCACTTCTTGCAGACGCGCAGCTTGTTCTTGCCGTCCTTCTCGTGACCGACGCGGGTAACCTTACCGCACTCGGGGCAGACGAGATTGACGTTGGAGGCGTCGATGGGAGCCTCCTGCGAAACGATGCCGCCCTGCTGGTTGGCAGCGTTGGGCTTGACGGCCTTCTTGACGACCGAAACGCCCTCGACAACGACCTTGTTCTCGGCGGGGAGAGCACGCAGGACAACGCCCTGCTTGCCGCGATCCTTACCAGAGAGAACCTGGACCTTATCGCCCTTCTTGATATACATATATCTCCCCTAACTACAGGGTCTCGGGAGCGAGCGAGACGATCTTCATGTACTTCTTGTCACGAAGCTCGCGAGCGACGGGCCCGAAGATACGGGTGCCGACGGGCGAACCATCGTTGTTGATGACAACGCAGGCGTTCTCATCAAAGCGAATGTAGGAGCCATCCTTGCGGCGGATCTCCTTAACGGTGCGAACGACGACGCAACGGACAACGTCCTTCTTCTTGACGTTGGCGCCAGGGGTAGCCTCCTGGACAGCACCGATGAACACATCGCCGATGCCTGCATAACGACGCTTGGAACCGCCAAGCACCTTGATGCAGCGAATCTTGCGAGCGCCGGAGTTGTCGGCGACGTTCAGCATGGTTTGCATCTGAATCATGGTAGATGTTCCTCCGAACTAAGAACCGAAGAGAGGTGCGCAGCCTTTATACGGCCTGTGGTATGCAAGCCAGGCATACGCACATCTTCGGAAACGTACAAGTCGTAAGAGCGACTGCTTATTTAGCGCGCTCGACGACCTCGATGAGGCGCCAACGCTTCATCTTGGACATAGGACGGGTCTCCATAACGCGGACGGTGTCGCCCACGCCAGCCGTGCACTCCTCGTCGTGAGCGTGCAGCTTCTTGGAGCTGGTCATCATCTTGCCGTACTTGGGGTGACGCTTGCGCTCGGTGATGGTGACAACAATGGTCTTGGCACCGGAGACGGAGGTAACGACACCCGTACGGACCTTACGCGAGTTACGCGAATCAGTCATGTTCTCTCCTTAGGTCCTACTCGGCGACAGCGGACTTCTCCGCTGCGATCTCGCGGGCGCGCTGCTCCGTGAGGACGCGAGCGATGTCCTTCTTCACGGTGTTGACGCGAGCGGTGTTGTCCAGCTGGCTGGTGGCCATCTGGAAACGAAGGTTAAAGAGCTCGGCGCGCATTTCCTTCAGCTTCTCAACGAGCTGAGCGTCCGAGAGCTCACGAATCTCTGCGGGCTTCATTAGTTCTCCTCCTTGGCGGCGGCGGCGTCCTCAGCAGCCCACTTGGCCTCGAGAGCGGCCTCCTCAGCCATCTCCTTCTCGATGCGCTGCTCAGCGTTCTTGGCAGCAACAATCTTGGTCTTGATGGGAAGCTTGTGCTGTGCAAGACGCAGAGCCTCGCGAGCGACCTCCTCGGGCACGCCCTTGACCTCGAACATGATGCGGCCGGGCTTGACGACGGCCACCCACTCCTCGGGGTTACCCTTACCAGAACCCATGCGAGTCTCGGCAGGCTTCTTGGTGATGGGCTTATCGGGGAAGATCGTGATGTAGACACGACCGCCACGCTTCATGTAGCGGGTCATGGCAATACGAGCGGCCTCGATCTGACGGTTGGTGATCCAATGGGCCTCGAGAGCCTGGATACCAAACTCGCCGAAATGCAGCTCGGTATTACCCTTGGCCTGGCCCTTCATGGAGCCACGCTGCACCTTGCGGTGAAGAATACGCTTAGGGGCAAGCACTACTGACCCCTCCTCTCGGAGTTACGACGACGAGGACGGGAAGAGCCCTCGAGTGCAGGGTTGGGAACAGGCTGGCCCGGGAGCTTCTCGCCCAGGTAGATCCAGACCTTCACGCCGCAAGCGCCCATGGTGGTGCTGGCGACAGCCGTGCCGTAGTCGATCTTGGCACGGAGGGTGTGCAGAGGCACGCGACCCTCGCGGTACCACTCACGACGGCCCATCTCGGCACCGCCGAGACGACCGGAGCACTGGATACGGATGCCCTTAGCGCCGGCCTTGCGGGCAGACTGGACAGCCTTGCGCATGGCGCGACGGAAGGCAACGCGGCCCTCGAGCTGCTCGGCGATAGACTGAGCAACGAGATTGGCGTCGAGCTCGGGGCGCTTGATCTCGACAACGTCGACGGAGAGCTGGCCCTTGGAGACGCCAGCGACCTTCTCGAGCTCGGTGCGGAGGGTATCGATCTCGGCACCCTTCTTACCGATGACAACGCCGGGGCGAGCGGTGAGGATGATGACCTTCACCTTGTCGCCAGCGCGCTCGATCTCGACGCGGGAGACAGCTGCGCGGGAAAGACGCTTCTCGAGGTACTTGCGGATCTCGAGATCGTTACCGAGGGTCTTAGCGTAATCCTTCTCTGCGAACCAGCGGGAGCGCCAGTTCTCGGTGATGCCAAGACGGAAGCCGGTGGGGTAGACTTTCTGACCCATACAGCTTTACGCCTCCTTTCGAGGAGCAACGACGACGGTGATGTGGGAAGTACGCTTCAGAATGCGAGAAGCGGAACCCTTGGCGCGGGGACGGATGCGCTTAAGCGTCGGACCCTCGTCAACATAGGCAGCGGCGACAACCAGGTTGTCGGCACGCAGACCGTTGTTGTTCTCGGCGTTCGCAACGGCGGAACGGAGAACCTTCTCGACATCCACGGCGACGGCGCGGTCGCAGAAGTGGAGGATGTCGAAGGCCTGAGCGACAGGCTTGCGGCGGATCAGATCGACCACCAGGCGGGCCTTGCTGGGGGAAACACGCACGTACTTAGCGACGGCGCGAACCTCGGTGGCCTCAGTTTCAATAGACTTAGTTGCCATTTACGGTTAACCCCCTATTTGGCCTTGTGGCCACGGAACGTACGAGTCGGCGCGAACTCGCCGAGCTTGTGACCAACCATGGACTCGGTAACATACACGGGCACATGCTTGCGGCCGTCGTGGACGGCGATGGTGTGACCAACCATCTCGGGGAAGATGGTGGACGCGCGGGACCAGGTCTTCACGACGTCCTTCTTGCCAGCCTCGTTCATCGCGGTGATACGCGAGAGAAGGCGAGTCTCCACGAACGGGCCCTTTTTGAGACTTCTGCTCATAAGTGCTTTCTCCTAAAACTCGGTATCCGAAATTACTTCTTACGGCGACGAATGATGTGCTGGTTCGAGACCTTCTTCTTCTTGCGCGTACGAAGGCCCTTCGTCGGCTTACCCCAGGGGGTAACAGAGGGACGACCAGAGGTGTGGTTCTTGCCCTCGCCACCGCCGTGCGGATGGTCGACAGGGTTCATGACGGTACCGCGGACGGTCGGGCGCACGTTCATGTGACGCTTACGGCCGGCCTTGCCGATGACGATGTTGGCGTGGTCGGCGTTGCCGACCTCACCGACGGTGGCGCGGCAGGTAACGAGGATGCGGCGCATCTCGGAGGAAGGCATACGGACGATAGCGTACTTGCCCTCCTTACCCATCAGCTGGCAGGAGTTACCGGCGGAACGGGCGATAGCAGCGCCCTTGCCCGGCTGGAACTCGACGGCGTGGATGAGCGTACCGACGGGGATGTCGGCGAGGGGCAGAGCGTTGCCCGGCTTGATGTCGGCGTCAGAACCGGACATGATGGTCTGACCGACCTCGAGGCCCTTGGGGGCCAGGATGTAGCGCTTCTCACCGTCAGCGTAGTGCAGCAGAGCAATGCGAGCGGAACGGTTCGGATCGTACTCGATCGTGGCAACCTTGGCGGGCACGCCGTCCTTGTTGCGCTTGAAGTCGATCACGCGGTAACGACGCTTCACGCCGCCGCCCTGGTGGCGGGTGGTGATGCGGCCGTTGTTGTTACGACCGGCCTTCTTGGGCAGGGGCTCGAGAAGAGACTTCTCGGGCTTGGTGCAGGTGATCTCGGAGAAGTCGGAGATCGTCTGCCAACGCCTACCAGCGGAGGTCGGCTTAAGGTGCTTTACAGCCATTACAATCCCTTTCAATAGGAATCCGTTAGCCATCGCAGACAGGGATTCGAGGTTCTGCCTCGGGTGCGATGACACCGGACGTATACACGGTTCCGGGCGTGTCCATTTTATACGCCCAAAACCTTGAGCTCTCGCCTCCCCTATTTGGGAGGCATGAGCTCACTCAACAGCAGCGAGTCTTAGGCCTGGTTGCCAAAGACCTCGATGGTGTCGCCCTCGGCCAGCGTGACGATGGCCTTCTTCCAAGAACGGGTCTTGCCGGCGACATAGCGCACGCGCTTGGTCTTGGGCTTGACCGTCAGGGTGTTCACGCGAACGACCTTGACGCCGAAGATCTCCTCGACAGCGTCCTTGATCTGATACTTGTTAGCATCCTTGGCGACCTCGAACGTGTACTTGTTCAGCTCCATGCCGGAGAAGGAACGCTCGGACACGATCGGACGGATGATGATCTCGTGGGCGGTCATTTATGCAAGCACCTCCCCGAAGTGAGCGGCGATGTCGGCGGGCATCAGCACAGCGTTGTTGTTGACGAGATCGTAGGTGTTGGCCTCGTCGGCAGTGATGATGAACGTCTTGGGAATGTTGCGGAACGACAGGTAGGCGTTGACGTCCTCATCGCGAACGATGATGGTCAGACGCTTGCCCTCAAGGCCGAGAGCCTTGAGCATGGCGACGGCAGCCTTGGTGGAAGGCTTCTCGAAGCCGTAGTCGTCGACGAGCACGAGCTCGCCATCGGCCAGCTTGGCGGACAGCGCGGAGCGCATAGCCAGCTTGACCTCCTTGTTGTTCATACGCTTAGCGTAGGAACGGGGCTTGGGGGCGAAGACAACGCCACCGTGACGCCACTGGGCAGCACGGATGGAACCCTGGCGGGCACGGCCGGTGCCCTTCTGACGCCAAGGCTTCTTGCCGCCACCGGAAACCTCAGAGCGACCCTTAGCAGACTGGGTGCCCTGACGCCAAGAGGCCATCTGGCACTTGACGATGTGGTGCATAACGTGGATGTTCGGCTCGATGCCGTACACCTCAGCGGCGAGCTCGGCCTCGGCGACCTTCTTGCCCTCGCTGTTCTTTACTTCAAACTTTGCCATTTAAGTGTTCTCCTTGGTATGACGCTGGGCTAAATGGGCTGGGCCCTTAGGCCATACGGATGGCGACGAGACCATTCTTGGCACCCGGGACAGCGCCCTTGACCAAGATGAGGTTCTGCTCGGCATCGATGCGGACAACGGAAAGGTTCTTGACGGTAACACGCTCGTTACCCATGTGACCGGCCATCTTGACGCCCTTGAGGACGCGCGCAGGATAGGCGCACTGACCGATAGAACCGGGGTGACGCTGGAAGTGAGAACCATGCGTCATAGGACCGCGGCGCTGACCCCAGCGCTTGATGCGACCCTGGAAGCCCTTACCCTTGGAGGTACCGATGACGTCGACCTTCTCGACATCAGCGAAATCAGCGACGGTGACGACCTCGCCGACCTTGTGCTCCTCGCCGTTCTCGACGCGGACCTCACGAAGGAAACGGACAGGCTCGACGCCAGCCTTGGCGAAGTGACCAGCCATGGGCTTGTTCACGTTCTTGGCCTTGATGTCGCCGAAACCGATCTGGACGGCGTCATAGCCGTCGGTTGCCTGAGTTTTAACCTGCGAGACAGCGCAGGGGCCAGCCTGGATGACCGTGACGGGAACGACGTTATCGTTCTCGTCCCAAACCTGGGTCATGCCAATCTTGCGGCCGAGAATCATGCTGATCAAGATATGATCCCAACTCTCGCGTGGTCTTGGGACAATGCGTACACCACCGAGCGTACGCCCCTAGAGGACCACTACTTACACGACGTGCTCCCCAGCCTTGTATTTCGCCCGGACTACCTGACAACCCTATTAAGCAGGCATTTTGTCCAGCCAGAATACTCCCCTGGTTACACACAGCTGTTTAGTATACACGGCTGCGGGCGTATCCATCGAGATTCATATTTCACTCACATTGTTTACGCAGGTAAAGTGCGTGGATGGCTCCCGAGCACGGCGGAGGGCCGGAGAAATATATTAAGGTCCCTGCTCTACAGTCCTGCGCAAGACGGAGAGCACATTAAGTGCTCTCCTTTGCGTGCGGAACTCGCGATGACCTTAATATATTTCTCCGGCCCTCCGCCGTGCTCGGGAGACGACACGTTGATGTCTGCTTAACTCTGCTCGCTCAGCTAATTACTTTGTTGAGGATCGATGATTTGCTGCAAGATAAACTTGGATTGGGGCGCGTCGCCTTCTTCTCCCGACTTTTCCTCTTCGAAATCGAAAATCATGATGGCGCAATTGGGGAGTTTTGCTGGGAGATCGAAGCCCTCTGGGGCTGCAGCCTTGATGAATTGGCGGCTGGCACTGCCGTGGCTTACTGCTAGGAGGGTTTCGATGCCCTCGGCGCCCATGAGATTGGTGAGGGTGCCTACCATGCGCTCCTGCAGTGCGCGGCTTCCTTCTCCTCCGAAGGGGACCAGGTCCTCGCCCGGGTCCCAGACATCGGTGGGCAGGGCGTCGTGGGGGCCTTCTTCGAAGGTACCGTAGCTGCGCTCGATGATGCCTTCGCAGGGCTCGACCGCTGTGTCCGGGCCGAGGAGTTCAATTGCGACGAGACTTGCCGTGTCCATGGCTCGGCCTAAGGGCGAAGAGACCACTTTGTCGGGAACGACGCCGTGGTCCTTGAGCCACGCGGCTGCCATTCCCGCTTGTTTGCGGCCCAGGACGGTCAACGGAGAATCACAGCGGCCCTGGACCAGCTTTTTGACGTTGAACTCAGTTTGACCGTGGCGGAGTAGATATAGCTTCTTCATGCTCTCCCCTTCTGCATCAGTTGCTTTACCGGCGCAGCCCTACTCGTGGGTATGGTCTACGTAGTCTTCGTCGATCGTAATCTTGGCAATCGACTTGGGATATTCGGATTCGACACGTTTCGCCAACGCGCGCTTTAGGTCCTCGGCGCTCATCGCCAAATCCGAGGGACGTACGCAGTCAAAGATCACGTTAGTATGCGTGGGACCCGGAACACAGCGCAGGTCGTGAATCGAAAGGCGGCTATCGATCTCTTGAACCATAGCGTTGATGCGCAGACGCATGCTCGCCACTTTGGGGTCGTCGGTCACGATGGGATCGTAATGGAGCGTGACGATCATTCCGTCTTCGTTTCTAAACGACTGCTCGATGTTATCGAGCGTGTCGTGACTTTCCAGCGGGCTGGCCTCGGCTGCCATCTCGGCGTGAGCGCTTGCGAACTTCCTGCCCGGGCCGTAGTCGTGAACCATCAGATCGTGGACGCCCAAAACGCCGGGGTAGCTCATGATCTTGTCTCGAATGTGCTTAACCAGCTTAGGATCGGGCGCCTGGCCCAAAAGCGGGCTCACCGTATCCTGGATGAGTTCAAAGCCGCTCCAGCCAATATAGGCGCCAACGGCAAGGCCGACCCATGCATCAAGATTGATGTGCGTCACCTGCGAAACAATTGCGCACGCCAGCACAGCACCCGTGGCTAGGACATCGTTCTTTGAGTCCTGAGCGGTCGCATGCAGCGTCTCGGACTCAATACGATCGCCGAGCTTTTGGTTGAGGGCCGCCATCCACAGCTTAACGACCATCGAAAGCGCAAGGACTGCCACCAGGGCAAGCGAGAACTCGACAGGTTCGGGGTGGATGATGCGCTCCACCGAGGACTTTACCAGTTCGAGGCCAATGAGCAGCACGAGCGCCGCCACGACTAGACCCGAGAGGTACTCGTAGCGACCGTGGCCGTAAGGATGCTCGGGGTCGGCCGGCTTGGTCGCCAGCTTAAAGCCCAGCACGCTCACGATATTCGAGCTGGCATCGGACAGGTTGTTCATGGCATCTGCCACGATCGAAACCGAACCCGACAGCACGCCAATTGCACCCTTCGCAGCGCATAGTGCCACATTGGCGAGAATACACACCATGCCCGTCAACGTACCCACGCGTGCACGGTCGCCCTGCGCACGCTTAACAATCCACTCGACCATCTATATCCGCCCCCACGGTACTACCTATATATCTATTGCTCAAACGGATTGTAGTGTAGCCACTTTGCCCCACAGATACAAAAAGGCCGCAACCCACACGGGCCACGACCTTGGAACATGACAAAGGAATCGTCCTTTTGTCGCACAGGTTTATACGCTTGCTTCAGCAGCGCTCGCCACTGTTTCGGGCGAATCGACTTCGTCTTCTGCCGCCCGCCCCCTCGCCGACACCACGCCAAAGCAGTAGCTCAGCGCCGCAGACACCGCAAATGCCACACCGCCGGCAGCGCAGCACCACAGCAGGTTCGAGATACCGCCCGTGGCAAAGCCAATGACCATGAGGACATTCGTCATGCCGATGGTATAGGCCGTAACGTGGCCCACGGCCGCAACAAGGCCTCCGACGGCGCCGCCGATGGCCATGCACGTCAGGCACCTGCCATATTTGAAGCCGCAACCGTACAGCGCCGGCTCGCTTACGCCGCCAAGAACGCCCGAGATTGAATAGCCCAGCATGAGCGCCTTCTCGTCCTTATCCGCAACGCGGAGCGACGCGCCAAAGGGCATGCCCCAAACGGCGAACGTTGCCATCGTCGCGGCGATCAGGATGCACGAATCCGTTCCCACACTCATAAACTGCGCATAGGCGAGCGATAGGACAACGTTGCTGACGCCCGCGATCTTAAGAAACTCCCAGCCCGCGGCAAGCCCCATGAGCGTGAGCAGCGACACGATGCCACCGGAATTGCCAAGCATAAACATAAGCTGGCCCAACAGCATGCCCAGATAGCTGCCCGCCGGCGCCGTAATACACAGCGAAACCGGAACCATAACGAGCATGGTTGCAAACGGAACGAACGAAAACGCCACGGCCTGAGGGATAACGCGCCGAAAGAAACACTCCACTCGCCATAGCACGGGCACCGAGATGAGAACCGGGATAACAGTTGTCGTGTAATCGTTGACCGGCGCGGGAAGCAGGCCATACACGGAAGTCATCGATGCCCCCGTCGTCGATGCGGCATCGACGAGCTTAAGCAGATCGGGCGCAATCAATACGCCGCCCAGCATCATGCCCAGCTGCTCCGAGCAACCGAGCTGGCGGGCAGCCGCCCAACCAAGATAAATGGGCAAAAAGTAGTAGCCGGCGTTATAGAGCCAACTGTAGAACAGGCGATAGATTTCGGAATCGGCAGACCACAGGCCCAGCATGCCTTCGCCCATAATGACGGCGACGGTACGGAACAACGCCGCGCAGACAATAAACGGCAGCGCCGACATCATGCTTTTGGACAGATAGTCCACCACGGCCATGGCGTTTGATGAGACCGTCGTTGTAAACGAGGTGTTAGAAACTTGTGACATGGAACGCCTTTCCCAATGTGACATACAGACCTTTCCTTTGTCACATCGTGTGGTACTGACCGATTGTGCGGTACTTTTCGTAGCGGAGGTTTGTGAGGGTCATGTCATCGAGCCGCCCAAGCGTATCGAAGGCATCAAATGCCGAGGACATGACGGAACCGGCGATCTCCTCATGCGACAGGCCCCTATCGTCAATAATGCCGTCGATAATGCCGAGCGCCAACAGATCGGGAGCCGTGAGCTTCAGCGCCTCGGCGGCCTCATTCGCGCGCTCGGTATCCTTCCACAGGATCGACGCACAGGCCTCGGGGCTCACGACCGAATAGGCCGAGCTCGAGAGCATCAGGATGCGGTCGGCCACGGACAGCGCCAGCGCGCCACCGGAGCCGCCCTCGCCTGTCACCACCGAGACAATCGGCGTCTTAAGACCGCTCATCTCCATGAGATTCTGGGCAATCGCCTCGCCCTGGCCGCGCTCCTCGGCACCGATGCCGCAAAACGCGCCCGAAGTATCGACCAGGCACAGAACCGGTCGACCAAACTTTTCGGCTTGGCGCATAAGGCGCCGCGCCTTGCGGTAGCCCTCGGGATGCGCCATGCCAAAGTTGCGGCGCATACGCTCTTTGGTCGTGGTACCGCGCTCGATGGCGATGACCGTTACGGGGCGTCCGTCTTTCCAACCAATGCCGGCCACCACAGCGGCGTCGTCGCCAAAGTAACGGTCGCCGTGCAGCTCCACAAATCCATCCAGGCCCAGCGAGATCATCTCGCCTGCCGTGACGCGATCTGCCGAGCGGGTCTGCCTGACAATCTCGAACGCGGTTTTTGGTGCCGACGAGCGCTTGAACAAGTGTCCCAGCTTTTTGCCGCGGCGACCCGTATGCACGATTTCATGCGGTGCCCCCAGGCCGGGCGCGTGCCCTTCGTGCAGTGCCAGCAGCTCGCCTATCGTGAGCGCAATCTCGCCACGCGGAACAACGGCATCGCAAAAGCCGTGCTCCAGCAAAAACTCGGAGCGCTGGAATCCCTTGGGCAGGCGCTTGTGCATGTTCTGCTCGATCACGCGCGGGCCGGCAAATGCCGTCAGGGCATCGGGCTCGGCCAGGATAATGTCGCCCTCCATGGCAAAGCTCGCGGTTACGCCTCCGGTCGTGGGGTCGGTGAGCACCGTGATATACAGACCGCCCGCCTCGCTGTGGCGCCTAACCGCCGCAGAAATCTTGGCCATCTGCATCAGCGATGTCACGCCCTCTTGCATGCGCGCGCCGCCCGAAACGGTAAAGCCGACAACTGGCAATCCCAGCTCGGTCGCACGCTCAAATGTACGACAGATCTTCTCGCCCACCACGGAACCCATCGAGCCCATCATAAAGTTGGCGTCCATAAAGAAGAGTGCCGTATCGCAACCGCAGATTTTGCCCCTGCCGCACACAACGGCATCGCGCTCACCCGAACGCTCGACCGTGCCCTTGAGCTTATCGGCATAGCCGGGAAACGAGAGGAAGTCCTCCGACGCCAGATTGGCATCCCATTCCTCAAACGTGCCCTCGTCGACCGTCATGCGCATGCGCGCGCGACCGCTCACGCGAAAGTGTTTGCCGCAACGGGGGCACACCTCGAGGTTGTCGTGCAGGCGTGCCTCATCGATCACACGGCGGCACTCCGGACACTTGATAAACACGTGGCGCGCGGGAAACTCGGCGCACGACTCGGTCATCGGCCCCTCAAGAACATTGACCGCCTTCGCTTTTCTATTCATCAGCATAGAGATGCCCCATCAGATCGGTGTGGTACATGCCCGACAAGAACTCGTCGTTTGCCAGCACGTCGAGCTGAAGCTCGCTATTTTCGCTCACGCCCTCAATCACGAGCTCGCCCAGGGCCGAGCGCATCTTGCGAATGGCACCGTCACGCGTGGGCGCGCACACGATGAGCTTGCCGAGCATGGAGTCGTAGTACGGCGGAACGTTCGCTCCGGTAAACATGGCCGAATCCCAGCGCACGCGCGGACCACCCGGCACACGCAACGCGGTGACCGTTCCGCATGACGGCAGAAAGTCCGGCGTTTCGGCATTGATGCGGCACTCCATGGCGTGGTTGCGCACCGGCATGTCCTCCTGCTCAAAGGGCAGAGGCTGGCCGGCTGCCACGCGCAGCTGCCACTTGACCAAGTCGGTATCGGTCACAAACTCCGTGACCGGATGCTCAACCTGCAGGCGCGTGTTCATTTCCATAAAGTAGAAATTACCGTCATCTGAGTACAAAAACTCAATGGTGCCGGCACCCTCATAGCCGACGGCACGAGCCAGGTCGCGCGCGGCCTTGTGCATGCGCGCGCGAATATCATCGCGTCCGTCGAGGCACGGCGCGGGGCTCTCCTCGATCAGCTTTTGGTTGCGGCGCTGCACCGAGCACTCGCGCTCGCCGAGCGAAAACACATGGCCCTGCTTATCGGCCATAATCTGCACCTCAACGTGATGCGCCGGCGCGACGAACTTCTCCATGTAGCACTCGCCGTCGCCAAAAACGGCCTCGCCCTCGGCACGCGCCTCGATGAACGCCTTTGCCGCATCTTCCACGCGCTCGACCTTGCGAATACCGCGGCCGCCTCCACCCGCACGCGCCTTAATAAGCACGGGGCAGCCAATGCGCTCAGCCTCGGCCGTTGCCTCCTCGGGACTTTTGAGCAAATCGCAGCCCGGCACGATAGGCACGCCCGCCGCGGCGGCCGTTCGGCGTGCAGCGTCCTTGTCGCCCATGCTGTCGATCACCTCGGCCGAAGGACCGACAAACGCCAGACCGAACTTGTCGCAGTCGCGCACGAAGCTCGCCTTCTCGGAAAAGAAGCCATAGCCGGGATGGATCGCCTTTGCCCCCGACTTTACGGCACAGGTGAGCACGGCATCGTCGTTGAGGTAGCTCTCGGCAAGACGCGGGCCGCCGATGCAATACGCCTCGTCGGCAAGCTGCACGTGTAGCGCGTCCGCATCGGCCGTGGAATAAACGGCGACGGTCTTGATGCCCATATCGCGGCACGCGCGGATAACACGGACCGCGACTTCGCCGCGGTTGGCGATGAGCACTTTGTCGAACATGGAGCCTTCCTTAACTTTCGTGCATGAGTGCAAAAGACATATCGGCGCGGCAGCAAACCTCACCGTTGACGCTCGCAGTACCCGTCGCAAAGCGGAACGGCCCGCGCGCACGCGTGATGGAGCACACTAGATCCACCGTGTCGCCCGGGCGCACCGGACGCTTAAAGCGCACCTTGTCCAGACTCGTGTAGAACGGCGTCGCGCCGCGCGCCTCCTCATCGCCCATCAGCAGCACGCAGCAGTTCTGGGCGAGCATCTCGCACTGAATCACGCCGGGAACGACCGGGTTTCCCGGAAAATGTCCCTGCAAAAAGTACTCGTCGCCTGTAATCGTGATCTTGCCGTGGGCCTCGTCGCCCACCAGCTCGGCTTCGTCGAGCAAAAGCATCGGCTCGCGATGCGGTAACAGTTCTTTAAGCTCTTCTTTGTTCATGGATATCACCTATCCGATCCTCATAAGGCAACTGCCGAACTCCACGAGGTCGCCGTCGGCCACGCAGATCTCGAGCACCTCACCGTCTGCCTCGGCCGTCACCTCGTTGAGGACCTTCATGGCCTCGATGATGCAGAGGGTCTCGCCGGCCTTGACCTTGGAGCCCACGTGCACAAACGGCTCGTCGCCCGGCGCCGGGGCAGCATAGAAAACGCCGACCATGGGAGCGGTCACCTCGGTGCCCTTAGGCTCCGGCGCGGCGGCAGGTGTCTGCGCGGCGGGTTCCGGTGCGGCAGGCGCGACTGCGGGAGCTGCAACTGGAGCGGCCATGGCACTCGGCATAGGCATGGGCACGGCAACCGGCTGCGCCGCACTCGCGCGCTCGAGCTCGACCGCGGTGCCATCGGGCTCCTCAACACGCACGCGCGTGAGGCCGCGGTCCTCCATAACATCGGCTATCTCGGCAAGTCTTTTGGAATCCATGCTCTAGCTCCTCGTATATCTACGCAGCGCGATGGCGGCGTTGTGCCCGCCAAAGCCCAGGTTGGTCGAAAGCGCCCAGGTAAGGTCGGCGCGAACCGCTCGATTAGGCGTGTAGTCAAGATCGCAGGCGGGATCGGGCGTGTGGTAGTTAATGGTCGGGGGCACCACGCCCTGCTCGAGCGCCATGGCACAGGCCATGACCTCGATGGCACCCGTAGCACCGATCATGTGGCCGGTCATCGACTTGGTCGACGAGACGTGCGCCGCGCGCGCCGCGTCCTCGCCGAGCGCACGCTTAATGCCCGCCGTCTCGGACGAATCGTTGAGTTTAGTCGAGGTGCCGTGAGCGTTGATGTAGAGGCCCTCGGAAGGCTTAACGTCGCCCTCGGCCACCGCCAGCGATATCGCACGGGCAATGCCGGCAGCCTCGGGATCGGGGCTCGTGATGTGATAGGCATCATCGGTGTTGCCGTAGCCCACGACCTCGGCGTAAATGTGCGCACCGCGCGCCTGCGCATGTTCCATGCTCTCGAGCACGAGCACGCAGGCGCCCTCGCCCATCACAAAGCCGTCGCGGTCTGCATCGAACGGACGACAAGCCGTCGCAGGATCGGGATTGGTAGTGAGTGCACGGCAGGACGTAAAGCCCGCAACGGCATCGGGGATGATGGCCGCCTCGGCACCGCCGGCGAGAATCGCATCGGCATAGCCATGCTTGATGGCGCGGAACGCCTCGCCCACGGCATGAGCCGAGGTCGCGCACGCGGTCACCACGGGCAGGGTCGGGCCTTTTGCCTTGTGGCGGATCGCGATATTGCCCGAAGCCATATTGGGAATCATCATCGCAATCATGTAAGGCGATGCGCGGCGGGGCCCACGGTCGGCAATCGTATGGACGTTGTCGACAAGCGTCTGCATGCCGCCCACGCCTGAACCCACGTAGACGCCCAGGCGCTCGCGATCGATGGCGCCTTCGACATCAAAGCCCGCATCGTGCATGGCCTCGTCCGACGCCGCCAGTGCAAACTGAACGCAGGGGTCTAAGTGCTTGGCATCGTGCTTGCCAAAGTAGTCGTTGCCGTCAAAGCCCTTGACCTCGGCCGCCACCTTGACGGCAAACGCATCCGTATCGAAGTGCGTAATCGGGCCGATGCCACAGGTCCCGGCACACATGGCCGCCCAGGTGGCAAGCGCGGTGTTGCCAAGCGGCGACACGGCACCGATGCCGGTGATTGCAACTCTCTGTTCCATCATGCTCTCCTCATTCAAGCCGTTCTTCGGCCCTGGTTTCTACATCGCCATTCCGCCGTCGACGCGCACGACCTCACCCGTAATGTAGGCAGCCGCATCACTCGCCAAAAAGCGCACCACGCCGGCCACTTCCTCGGGGCGTGCCATGCGCTTAAGGGGAATCTGTTCCTCGGTTGCCGCACGCACCTTCTCCGAGAGCTTTGCCGTCATATCTGTTTCGACAAACCCGGGAGCGACCGCATTAACCCTCACGCCGCGGGGCGCAAGCTCGCGTGCCACCGCCTTGGTAAGCCCTATCACGCCCGCCTTGGAGGCAGCGTAGTTGGCTTGCCCGGCATTGCCCATTAGGCCCACGACCGAGCTCATGTTGATGACGCAACCGCCGCGCTGACGCATAAAGGTCTTGGTGAGCGCGCGCGTCGTGTTGAATGTGCCCTTGAGATTGACATCGAGCACGCGGTCGAAGGCATCGTCGCCCATACGCATGAGCAGGCCATCGCGGGTGATGCCGGCGTTGTTGACAAGCGCCCAAATGGAGCCAAAGTCGTTGAGGACCGTCTCCACGCACGCGTTGACGGCATCGGGCTCGGCCACGTCACATTGATATGCGCGCGCCGTGGCGCCAGCCGCCTCGCAGGCTTCGCACGTCTCACGCGCCGCATCGACGCTTCCGGCATAGATGACGGCGATATCAAAGCCGTCCTCCGCCAGGCCCACGGCACAAGCGCGACCGATACCGCGCGAGGCGCCCGTGACCAGCGCCACGCGACGCGAGTCGATGCGCTCGAGCGCGCCGTTGTTCAAGTTGCCCATGTCATTCCTTTCGGGTTACAGCCCTATGGGCTATGCGAGCTCGTTGGCAATAGCTGCGACCTGTTCTGCCGTTTCGCACGAATACACGCGAACGTCGCTCAACGTACGCTTGACCAAGCCGGACAGCGTTTTGCCAGGGCCGACCTCAATAAACGTATCGATGCCTTGATCCTGCAGAGCATGCAGCGTGTCGACCCAGCGCACGGCATGACTCACCTGGTTGGCAAGCATCTCCGCTGCCGCCTGCGGGTCGGCCGGATAGGGCGCCGCTGTCATATTTGCCATAACAGGAATGAGCAGCGGGGACGGCGCGTGACCGGCCTCGATATATGCAGCAAGGCCACAGGTCGCCTCGGCCATATAGGGGCTATGGAATGCACCCGACACCGCGACCTTCATGGCGCGACCGCCAGCCTCTTTCACTAGAACGTCGAGCTCCTGCAGCGCCTCGGGCGCTCCGGCCACAACCGTCTGCTGGGGGCTGTTGTAGTTGACCGGCCAGCAGTCCTCGCCGGCCTGTTTTGCCAAGCCCTCGACCTGCGCCGCATCGAGTTTGATGACGGCGCGCATGCCACCGGGGTGACGCTCGGCCGCCGTGGCCATCAATGCCGCGCGCTCACATACGAGCTCAAAACCCGCTCGCGTATCGAATGCCCCCGCAAAGGTGAGTGCAGCGACCTCGCCCAGCGAGAATCCCGCACAGGCGGCAGGCACCACGCCGCGCTCGCGCAGGGCGACGGCGACAGCCAAGTCGTGCACGAACACGCAAGGCTGCGTGCTCTCGGTCTGCGAGAGCTCCTCCTTGGAGGCGCTCCGGCACTGCTCGCTGGTCCCCGGGCGCACCTCGTCGGCAATGGCGAACACCTCGGCAGCCGCCGGCGATGCTTCGATGAGGTCGACGCCCATCGCGGGGTGCTGGGCACCCTGACCGGCAAACAGAAACGCTACGCTACCCATGCGGACGCACCCTTCAGGACATGCTCGGCGCCGCCGACCAGATCGTCGACGATTTCGCGAGCGCTCTGGCGCTCGTTGACCATGCCGGCAATCTGTCCGCACAAATACGAACCCTCTTCGTAATTACCGTCCTTTGCCGCCTTGCGAAGCGCACCCGTGCCCATGGCCCCGAGCTCCTCGGGACTTGCGCCCGCCGCCTCGTTCTTGGCATACGCGTTGGTGAAGGGGCTCTTGAGGGCACGAACCGGATGTCCCGTCGAGCGACCGGTCGCGCGCGTCGACGTGTCGCCTGCCTTGAGCACCAGCTCTTTGTACTGTTCGGATACGGTGCACTCGTTTGCGACCAGAAAGCGTGTTCCCACCTGGACGCCGGCAGCGCCGAGCATAAAGGCGGCCGCCACACCGCGGCCATCGGCGATACCGCCAGCCGCGACCACGGGAATATCGACCGCATCGACAACCTGCGGCACCAGTGCCATCGTCGAGGTCTCGCCAATATGGCCGCCTGATTCGGTACCCTCGGCAACCACGGCAGTGGCTCCGCGACGCGCCACGAGACGCGCCAGCGCCACCGAAGCCACGACGGGAATAACCTTGATGCCCGCATCGCCCCAGGCCTTCATGTACTTGGTGGGATTGCCGGCGCCGGTCACCACAACGGGCACCTGCTCATCAATCACCACTTGTGCGACCTCGTCGACAAACGGGCTCATGAGCATAACGTTGACGCCAAAGGGCTTATCCGTCTTGGCGCGCAGCTCGTGAATCTGATCGCGCAGCCAGTTTGCGTCGGCATTCATGGCCGCGATAATCCCTAAGCCGCCTGCCTCGGACACGGCAGATGCCAGCGAGGCGTCGGCAATCCAGGCCATGCCACCCTGGAACACGGGTTTTTCGATGCCGAGCAGATCGCAGAGAGGAGACTTGAGCATCACTACTTCTCCAATGCCGCCTCGACCGTATCGACGAACTCGCCGACCGTCTTGGGATTCTCCTCGGTATCGAGCTCAATGCCAAACTCGTCCTCGACGGCGACGAGGATTTCGACAGTGCCAAGGCTGTCGAGACCAATCTCCTCGAGCGTTGACTCGGGCCTCATCTCGACGTCGTCAAGGCCAGCCGTCTCGCGGATAACGTCGCAAACGCGCTCGAAGGTCTTCTGATCTGCCATGGTAGTTCTCCTTTGTTTGTGCCCTAGGGGCGGTTTTATTTCCTATGTGCGACTACTTCCAACGAAGCAGATAGCCACCTATATCCAGGCCGGCGCCAAATCCAACGAGGGCGATGGTGTCGCCCACATTCAGTGCGTCGGTGCGTGCCAGTCGGTCAAGCGCAAAGGGAATGCAGGCGCTCGAAATGTTGCCGGTCTCCCGCAGCGTTCGAACCATGAGCTCGTCTGGCACGCCGAGGCGCTTGACCGCCTGACTCAGGATTCGTTCGTTAGCCTGATGGAATACAAAATGATCGATGTCTTCGACCGAAATGCCCGCATCGCTCGCAAGCTTATGGACCGTGTCGCAGATGGCGTTGACGCCGAACTTGAACACGCGGCGGCCATTCATGGACAGCACGCTCTCGCTATCTGCGGAGGCCTTAAACGGCGAGGTACCGACCAGACCGGGAACGCGCAACGTCTCGACGTCGGGCGCCGTCGAAAGCTCAACGGCAAGGGGGTTGTCTCCCCCAGCCCCAATCACTGCGGCGCCTGCCCCATCGCCAAAGAGCACGCACGTGGCACGGTCGGTCCAATCGAGCGCGCGCGTCATCTGCTCGGCGGCAACGACCAGCACGTGCTCGGCGCGACCGCGGGCGATGTAGCCCTCGGCGACATCGAGCGCAAATACGAAGCCGGCACAAGCCGCCGAGACATCGAAGGCAGGGCACGTCGCGCCTAGTCGCTCAGCAACGGCACACGCCTCAGCGGGAACAAGGTGATCACCTGTCGTCGTCGAGCAGACGATCAGATCCAGCTGGCTCGCGTCGATTCCGGACACCCGGAGTGCCCGCTCGCTCGCCGCTACGGCAAGGTCGTCAAGTGACTCGGTGGTGCAGACGTGGCGGCTCTTGATACCTGTGCGGGTAAAAATCCACTCATCCGAGGTATCGAGGAACTCGGACAGCTCGTCATTGGAAACACTGCGCTCAGGAAGCGCCGAGCCTGTTCCAAGAATCGTGAAACCCATCACTAACCTCCTTTGAGTTGTTGACGTGTTTACATCGACCAAGAGAGGATAGCGCAATTTTGTCGTTGTTGACGTGTTAACATTAAATTGTCCAAATGCGACAAAGGCTTCACATTGTGTCTATCTCTCGAGACCATTGCGTTATTCACTTATTCATTAAGGAGGTGGCAGCCATAATGGATGCCAAATTAACGATAGTCGACGTAACCGGATCGACCAACGATGACCTGCTCGAAGCAGGAAAACAGGGAGCGCCGCACGGCACGGGACTTGCCGCCCAGGCTCAGACGGCAGGACGCGGCCGGCGCGGCCACAAGTGGGATTCAACCGCCGGCAACCTATTGCTTTCGATTGTCCTGCGTCCATGCGTTAATCCTGCGAAGTACTCTGGTCTTGCCGCCGTCAGCGGCCTAGCGGTGCTCGAGGCGCTCGAAAAACAGGGTCTTGCAAACGAAATTGGCCTCAAATGGCCCAACGACCTGGTCGCGCGTGAACGCAAACTCGGCGGCATTCTGGTCGAGGCCGCACGCGATAACGAAGGCAAACCTTTCGCCGTATGCGGCATTGGCGTCAATGTGAACTATGCGCCCCAAGAGGTGCCCGATGGCGGCCTGGCGGCAATTGGCCTCTCGGACCTTAACGAGAACGTTCCTGCCGTCGACATGCTCCTCGATGAGGTCTATCACGCAGTTATAGACGCTGTAGATGCCTGGGCAGAGCGCCTCAACGCCAAGGAAAAAGACGCCGGTCCGATCGCGCCCGTCCACGACGAATATATCGCTCACCTCAATTGGATTAGGAAGCACGTTATCGCCCGCTCACCCGCTGGAGACGAGCTGGCACGCGGCATCTTTAAAACCGTCGATGCCTTTGGTCGCGCGTGCATCGAAACAGAAGACGGCTTGCGATCCTTCCATTTTGAGGAGGCGTCATTGCGCCCCTTGAGTGAGTAGGTCGCCACAGCCAGCCGTTCGGCAGCCTTATCCGGCGATCCAAACCCATCATGCCAAACAAAAGAGCCCCGCTGCCGTAATGACAGCGGGGCTCTGTAAGCTATGAGCGATATCGCTTAGAGCTTGATGTCGATGTCGACGCCAGCGGGGAGGTCGAGACGCATGAGCGAATCAACGGTGCCCGAGGTGGGGTCAAGGATGTCGATGAGGCGCTTGTGGGTGCGCATCTCGAACTGCTCACGGGAGTCCTTGTTCACGTGCGGCGAGCGGATGACCGTGTACAGGTTGCGCTCGGTGGGCAGGGGGACAGGACCGGAAACGCGAGCGCCGGTCTTCTGAGCGGTCTCGACGATGAGCTTCGCGGACTGATCGACGACCTCGTGATCATAGCCCTTGAGGCGAATGCGGATCTTCTGGGTAGCCAACTTAAACCTCCAAAGAGTGCGAGAGATGTTCTCGCGGATTACGTAACAGGGAGCTCGAACTTAGGCGTTCTTGCTCATGACCTCGTCCACGATGGACTTGGGCGCGGGCTCATAAGAGTCGAACTGCATCGTGTAGGATGCACGGCCCTGGGTCTGGGAGCGAAGGTCGGTAGCGTAACCGAACATCTCGCCCAGCGGCACCTTGGCACGGATGAGCTTGCTGTTCTTGCGATCCTCCATGCCCTCGATCTTGCCGCGGCGACCGGAGAGGTTGCCCATAACGTCGCCCATGTACTGCTCGGGGGTCTCGACCTCGACAGCCATGATCGGCTCGAGCAGCTGCGGGTCGGACTTCTTGAGGGCGTCCTTGATAGCCATTGAACCGGCGATCTTAAAGGCGGCCTCGGAGGAGTCGACCTCGTGGTAAGAACCGTCGAACAGGGTGACCTTAACGTCGAGGACCGGGAAGCCGGCGATAACACCGGTGTTCAGGGCCTCCTGGATGCCCTTGTCGATGGACGGGATGTACTCCTTGGGCACGACGCCGCCAACGATAGCGTTGACGAACTCGTAGCCGAAGCCCTCCTCCATCTTCTCGAGCTTGATGACGGCGTGGCCGTACTGACCGCGACCGCCGGACTGACGGACGAACTTGCCCTCAGCCTTCTCGACGTCGTGACCAGCGGTCTCGCGGTAGGCAACCTGGGGCTTACCAACGTTAGCGTCAACCTTGAACTCGCGGAGCAGACGGTCGACGATGATCTCGAGGTGCAGCTCGCCCATGCCGGCGATGATGGTCTGGCCGGTCTCGTGGTTGGTGGACACCTGGAAGGTCGGGTCCTCCTCGGCGAGCTTGGTCAGAGCCAGGGACATCTTGTCCTGCTCGGCCTTGGTCTTGGGCTCGATGGCAACGTCAATAACGGGCTTAGCGAACTCGATCTTCTCGAGGACGATCTCCTTGCCCTCGGCGCACAGGGTGTCACCGGTGGTGGAGTTCTTGAAGCCGACGCAAGCGACGATGTCGCCGGCGGCAGCGTCGTCACGGTCGATACGCTCGGCGGCGTTCATCTCGAGGATGCGGCCGAGGCGCTCGCGCTGACCGTTGGAAGCGTTGACAACGTAGGAGCCGGACTCGGCGCGGCCGGAGTAAACGCGGACGTAGGTGAGCTTACCGACGAACGGGTCGGTCATGATCTTGAAGACCAGGCCGGAGAAGGGCTCGTCGAAGGAAGGATGACGCTGAATCTCCTCGCCGGTGTCCGGATCGGTACCGGTGACGGCCTCGACGTCAAGCGGGCTGGGCAGGTAGTCGACGACAGCGTCGAGCAGCTCCTGAACGCCCTTGTTCTTGTAGGCGGAACCCACGAAGACGAGGTTGAGCTCGTTGGCCAGAACGCCCTTGCGCAGAGCAGCCTTGAGCTCCTCGACGGTGAAGTCCTCCTCCATGAGGATCTTCTCCATGAGCTCGTCGTCAAAGCTGGCAGCAGCGTCGAGGAGCTCCTCGCGCTTGGTGGCAGCGATGTCGGCAAACTCAGCCGGGATCTCGTCCATCGGCTCGGGGTAGGTCATACCCTTCTCGTCGGCCTTGAAGTCCCATGCAGTCATGGTGACCAGGTCGATGACGCCCCAGAAGTTGTCCTCGGCGCCCATCGGGACCTGAGCGGCCACGGCGTTGGCGTCGAGACGATCCTTCATGGTCTCGATAGCGTTGAAGAAGTCAGCGCCCACGCGGTCATACTTGTTGATGAAGGCGATGCGGGGGACGTTGAAGGTAGAAGCCTGACGCCAAACGGTCTCAGACTGGGGCTGAACGCCGGCAACGGCGTCGAAGACGGCGACAGCGCCATCGAGGACGCGCAGGCAGCGCTCGACCTCGGCGGTGAAGTCAACGTGGCCCGGGGTGTCGATGATCTGGATGCGGTAGTCCTTACCGTCCTTGTTCCAGAAGCACGTGGTAGCAGCGGAGGTAATGGTTACGCCGCGCTCCTGCTCCTGAACCATCCAGTCCATGGTGGCAGCGCCCTCATGGACCTCACCGATCTTGTGGGTCTTACCGGTGTAGTAAAGAATACGCTCGGTCGTGGTGGTCTTACCGGCATCGATGTGAGCCATGATGCCGATGTTACGGGTATCGGAAAGCTTGTACTTAGGCTTAGCCATGTTAGTTCCTTACCTTAACTTACCAACGATAGTGAGAGAACGCGCGGTTGGCCTCGGCCATCTTGAAGACGTCCTCACGCTTCTTGACGGAAGCGCCCAGGCCGTTGGAAGCGTCGAGGATCTCGTTGGCGAGACGCTCGGCCATGGTCTTCTCCTTGCGAGCGCGGGAGAAGTTGACGATCCAGCGGATACCTAGAGCGGTGGAACGACGGGAGTTGACCTCCATCGGGACCTGATAGGTAGCGCCACCGACACGCTTGGGCTTAACCTCGAGCGTGGGCTTGACGTTGTCCATAGCCTTCTTGAAGGTAGCGAGAGCGTCGCCACCCTCGGACTTCTCGGCAACGATCTCGAAAGCGGTGTAAACGATGCGCTCAGCGGTGGCCTTCTTGCCGTCAAGAAGGACCTTGTTGATGAGCTGAGTCACCAGGCGGTTGTTGTAAACGGCGTCAGGCTGAACCTCACGACGATTAGCTGCTGCACGACGCGGCATGTGAAATCTCCTTAAGTGTCTACCGTGCGGCGCTTAGGCGGCACACGGCGAAAGTATCAAAACGTTATCTGGCTTATTTAGCCTTGGGGCGCTTAGCACCGTACTTGGAACGGGCCTGCATACGGTTCTGGACCGGAGCAGCGTCGTAGGCGCCACGGATGACGTGATAACGGACACCAGGGAGGTCACGGACACGACCGCCGCGGACGAGCACGATGGAGTGCTCCTGCAGGTTGTGGCCCTCACCCGGGATGTAAGCAGTAACTTCGATGCCGTTGACAAGGCGAACACGGGCAACCTTACGAAGAGCCGAGTTCGGCTTCTTGGGGCTCGTGGTGAAGACGCGGGTGCACACGCCGCGCTTCTGGGAGTTGTGCTGCAGAGCAGCGTTCTTGGACTTCTTGGGCACGGAACGACGGCCCTGGCGAACCAGCTGGTTAATAGTAGGCAAAGCGTACTCCTTCTCGAATGATTCCAGCTTTCTGTAAAGTGCAACGGCTTGAATCGAGGGGTCAGCATCCCCTACGAAACACGCAGTTCGATAGGATACGTGGCGTTAGCTGTGCCGTCAACAGACCACGCCGCCGGGCGTATCCCAAAATTGGCACATTTCCGCAAAGCCTACACAAAAGGAATCCCCTCCTGTGCGCGGGGGCGGATTCCCGGGCCGGGCGGCACAGGGGTTAAGTTTGCTGCTCTACAGTCCTGGCTCGCACGGAGGCCACATTAAGTGGCCTCCGGCTCGTGCGGAACTCGCGACAAACTTAACCCCTGTGCCGCCCGGGCCGGGGATCCGACGTGCTCGTCGGGGCAACGTTACCTGCCAAAAAGGGACAGGTTTATTTTGGTCGGTTTTATCTGGGGAAACGTCGCGCTCCAACGGTGATCTGCTCTCACCTGTCGCATGGAAATCGGCGGCGCTTTCGGAAGTATGCGGCAAATTCTGGACCCGCCGAGCGCACCGGGGTTTTGCGATAATAAACCCGCAGGTAGAGCGCTTGAGCATATACGGTGTGGTCGACCCATCAAGATTTTGCCGCATACTTCAGGAATGCAGGCGAATATCGTGCGGTCTAACCGCCCATTTACCGCAAAGAAGGCCGCTTCCCCTAGTAGAAAGCGGCCCCAAATCTTACGAATAGACGATGGTAAAGGGTTCCGACGTTTCGGCGCCCCCTGTTGAAGTGCAGCGTGTGCCTTCGAGCGTTACTGAAACCACTTGGTCGACATCAATCAACTTCGTTGGCACCCAGATGTTCTCTCCGCTATTGCGCGTATAAGAAAAATATAAGTTGAACGCCCCTGCGTCGTCATCTTCGATAATCTGCTCCGATCCATCCTTGTAGGTAACCGTCAACTTCTTCGTGACTGCGTCAATGCCCAGATCATCGATGTGCGTCTGAATGGAAAACGGGCTGATCTCGAGAGGCGTGTCATCGGAGCGGAGTTCCTTAGTATCGACGTACGCTCCAACGCTAAACTCGGGTGTCGATGCCTCGAACGGCTTCGCATCCTCTCCTTCGCCCTCGGTCCACGAGATATTCCAGGTGACCGCATGTTGAAAACCTCGCTCGCGATCCATAGAAGCAAAGTACATCGTGCCATTAATGACCGTGTCACTTGATGTGTCCTTATCAATTGTGCTGCGTGTGTCAGCCCATTCCTCGCCGAAGTTCATGCTGGGTGTACCGATGCCTTGTTCTTCTTCACCATAGAGAACAAGTTCGCCTGTCTCTGCTGCCGGCTTGTAGTAGTTAACACCATTTGGATTGGACAGCGTAAACGTCACAGCACCGCAGCCGTTTTGGTCGATAGCCATATCATGAATGTCGAGTGTATAGCCGTTGCCCTCGACGGACAGATTGACCTTCTGGACTGCACCCTCCAGGCTTTGGGGCGCGATACCATCACCAAACTCTCTGGTGTAGGTATATTTCGTCCCCGACGAGCCGCCATTTGTCCAGGTAACGGACTCTCCGTTGCCATGGTTTCCCCAGGCAGAGGCAAAATAACTGGAATTGACGACGGCGTAGGCGACCCCTCCGGTCGCCAGCACTCCGGCAAGACATCCGATCACGGCAACATACAGAGGCTTCGCGTGGCCCTTTCGATGAAGCGGCTCACCCGCAGCAGCATCAATAACACGGTCGGCAAGATCGCTATCGGCTTGGATGGACTCGAAGGCCTGCTTGATTTGATTGGATTTCACGGTCGCCCTCCTCTAGGATGAATTTGAGCTTCGATCGACCACGAGCTAAACGCGTTCGAACGGTCGCGGCTGGCACATGCAGTAACTCGGCAATTTCTGAAGTCGAGAAGCCCAGATAGTAATAGAGCACGATAGGAACACGGAATCGCTCCGGAAGTCGCATAACGTCTGACAGGACCGCCTTGGTCTCCTCCTGCGCCGTCGAAAGCGAATCGGCCAGATTCTCAATATCCTCCACGCGCCTCCACGGCTTTCGAAAGAGCGATTTGCATTCATTGATCGTGACCCGGATAAGCCATCGACGAAGATGCTCCCAGTTTTCAAATTGCGCGTCGCTTTTGAGCAACTTAAGAAAGACGTCTTGAGCGACATCGTCGGCGTCAGCGCGATCACGCAGATACGTCAATGCGATCCGAAACACGACATCCCGGTGGTCTTCGACCGCCTGTCTAAAAGCTTGTTCTTCCATAATCACCTCCCGGTGACATTAATGGTTCTCGATGAGGCCCTCACCATAGATACGCTCTTGTCGGGCGAAATGTTTCAAATTCAAGCATGAAAAGCCGACCAAAATAAACCTGTCCCTTATTGGCAGGTTTTCTTCAACGAAAAAGACCCGCTCCCCTGTTGGGAAGCGGGTCTTTGGAAGGGCGGTTAACGTACTAGGAAATTATTCCTCGTCGTTGTCCTTGGCCTCTTCGGCGTCGTCGGTGTCTACGAGCTGGTTGAGCAGCTCGTCGAGGGAAGCCATGTCCTCGTTGATGGCACCGTTGGCGGGAGCCTTCTTGTCGTCGATCGGGGCGCCCAGGAGCTCCTCGTCGGCGTCGGCGTGATGCGTCGGCGTGGCGGAGGTGCCCAGCAGGATGTCGTCCGGACCGTCGGGGCTAAAGACCATCTGCAGCAGCTGCGAGAGGTCTTCCTCGTCGGCAACGTCGTCGTTGTTCTCGAGGATGTAGAGCAGGTCGTGGGCCTCCAGGCCGTCGCGGAGCTCCTCGATCGCCTTGGCACCGATGCCATCGATGCGCAGCAGATCCTCCTCGGACTTGCCGACTAGGTCGCCGACCGTCTCGATGCCGACCTCGCTGAACTTGTTGGTCCAGCGCTGCGACACGCCCAGGTCGTCGAACAGGTACAGGCGAGCCTTCTCGGCGGAGATGGTGTGGCCGTTGCGGGTGAACGAACCGTCAGCACCACCGAACTCGTCGTAGCCGGCCCAGTCGAGCTGCTGCGGGAGCTGCTCGTCCAGGTCCTTGAGCTCCACAGGAGCCCACTCGGGCAGCGACTTGGCGTTGGGCGAAGCCGGGCCATCGATGTCCACGTAGCCGTCGGCCGTACGATACGTCAGCTTGGCGTTGGCATACGGCTTGAGGCCGGTACCAGCCGGGATCTTCTTACCGACGATGACGTTGGACTTAAGGTCGAGCAGGTGGTCGACCTTGCCCTCGATGGCAGCCTCGGTAAGGACACCGGCGGTGCGGATGAACGAAGCGCTCGACAGCCAGGAGTCGATGTTGGACGCGACCTTGAGCGTACCCAGGATGACGGGCTCGGCCACGGGAGCCTGACCGCCCAGACGGGCAACGCGCTCGACCTCGTCGGCGAACTCGTAGCGGTCGACGTACTGACCAAGCAGGTACTTGGAGTCGCCGGGGTTGGTGATCTGAACGCGACGCAGCATCTGACGTGCGAGCACCTCGATGTGCTTGTCGTTCAGGTCGACGCCCTGGCTGGTGTAGACGTCCTTAACGCTCTCGACGAAGGTGTGCATCGTCGACTCGATGTCGGTCAGCTTGCGCAGGTTGCGGAAGTTGACGAAGCCCTTGGTGATCTGGTCGCCGGCGCGAACCTCGCAGCCGTCCTCGATCTCGGGCATAAAGCGCACCGAAGCGGGGACGCGACGCTCGTCGAGGACTCGGGTGTGATCCTCGGAGTCGGTGAGCGTCAGCACGTACTCGGACTTCTCGGGCTTAATCGAGAGGTGACCGGAGTACGGAGCCAGCTCGGCCTCGCGACCCAGGATCTTCTCGTTGACGTTGCCGACGATATCGAACATACGGCTGACCGTAGGCAGACCCTGCGTAATATCGTCGACGCCAGCGACGCCGCCGGAGTGAATGGTACGCATCGTAAGCTGCGTACCGGGCTCGCCGATGGACTGGGCGGCAATAATGCCGACCGCGGTACCGATGGCGACCGGACGACGGGTGGAAAGATCCCAGCCGTAGCACTTCTGGCACACGCCGTACTTGGAGCGGCAGGTGAGCAGCGCGCGGAGCTTGACCTTCTTGAGGCCCGCATCGACCATCTTCTGGATGTCGGCGACCTTCTCGATGTAGCCGTCCTGCTCAAAGAGCACGGTGCCATCGGGAGCCACGACGTCCTCAATGAAGCAACGGCCGACGAGGTCGGTGTTGAGGTCGGTGGTGCCGGGGATGATGAGGTTGTAGGTGACGCCCTCGTGCGTACCGCAGTCCTCCTCGCGGACGATGACGTCCTGGGCCACGTCGACCAGACGACGGGTCAGGTAACCAGAGTCCGAGGTGTGGGATGCGGTATCGACCAGGCCCTTACGGGCGCCGTAGGTCGAAATGAAGTACTCGAGCGGCAGCAGGCCCTCGCGGAAGTTCGCCTTAATGGGAAGGTCGATCGTCTCACCGGACATGTCTGCCATCAGGCCACGCATGCCGCCGAGCTGACGCAGCTGGGTCTTAGAACCACGGGCGCCGGAGTCGGCCATCATGTAGAGCGGGTTCTCCTCGTCGAACATGTCGAGCATGAGCGCTGCAACCTTATCGGTACAAGCGGTCCACTCGTTAACGACTTCGATGTGGCGCTCCGTCTCGTTGATGAAGCCCTCCTCGAAGTACTCGTTGATCTGGTCGACGTTGGCCTGGGCGCGGTCGAGCAGCCCCTGCTTCTCGGCAGGGATGAGAGCGTCCCACACCGAGATGGTGAGGCCGGCGCGGGTAGCGTAGTGGAAGCCGGAGTACTTGATGGCGTCGAGGATCGGGCCGACCTTGGCCTCGGGGTAACGATCGCAGCAGTCCGCAACCAGCTTAGCCACGTCGCCCTTGACCATCTTGTAGTTCATGAACTCATAGTCTTCGGGCAGGCACTGGCGGTTGAAGATGATGCGGCCGATAGAGGTCTCGAAGCGCGCGGTCTTGTTGCCGGTGACGTCGTAGTCAACAAACTCGTTCTTGCCGTTCTTGACGCGGAAGATACGGGTGCCGTCCTCGTTGATGACGTTGGCGTTCTCGGCGGACACGCGGACCTGGATCTTGGCCTGCATGTCGACCTCGGAGCGGCAGTCATAGGCGTGCAGCGCGTCGTCGAAGCTCGAGAACACGTGGTTCTCGCCCGGCAGACCGTCGCGGACCTGGGTCAGGTAGTACACACCGATGATCATGTCCTGCGAGGGGATGTTGACCGGCTTGCCGGATGCCGGCGAGCGCAGGTTGTTCGCAGAGAGCATGAGCACGCGAGCCTCGGCCTGAGCCTGGCTGGACAGCGGCACGTGGACAGACATCTGGTCGCCGTCGAAGTCGGCGTTGAAGGGCGAGCAGACCAGCGGGTGCAGGTGGATAGCCTTGCCCTCGACCAGCACCGGCTCAAAGGCCTGGATGGACAGACGGTGCAGGGTCGGTGCACGGTTGAGCAGCACGACGCGGCCGTCGATGACCTCTTCGAGGATGTCCCACACAAAGGTGGCACCACGGTCGATAGCGCGCTTGGCGCCCTTGATGTTCTCGACCTTGCCAAGCTCGACCAGGCGCTTCATGACGAAGGGCTTGAAGAGCTCCAGCGCCATGGTCTTGGGCAGACCGCACTGGTGCAGCAGCAGCTTGGGGTCGGTAACGATAACCGAACGGCCGGAGTAGTCGACACGCTTACCCAGCAGGTTCTGACGGAAACGACCCTGCTTGCCCTTGAGGGCCTCGGCGAGCGACTTGAGCGGGCGACCGCCACGGCCAGAGACCGGGCGACCACGACGGCCGTTGTCGAACAGGGCGTCCACGGACTCCTGGAGCATGCGCTTCTCGTTGTTCACGATGATCGCAGGGGCGTCCAGGTCGAGCAGGCGCTTGAGTCGGTTGTTACGGTTGATCACGCGACGATACAGGTCGTTGAGGTCGGACGCGGCGAAGCGGCCGCCGTCGAGCTGGACCATCGGGCGCAGATCGGGCGGAATGACCGGGATGACGTCCAGAATCATGTTCGCGGGGCTGTTGCCGCCCTTCAGGAAGGCGTCAACGACCTCGAGGCGCTTGACGGCCTTCTCGCGCTTCTGCTTCTGGGAGTCCTCGTCGGCGATGATGGCCTTGAGCTTCTCGGCCTCGGAAGGAAGGTCGATGGCAGCGAGCAGGTCGCGGACGGCCTCGGCACCCATGCCGCCCTTGAAGTACATGGAGTAGTAGCGGGTCATCTCGCGGAACAGCGGCTCATCGGAGATGAGGTCGCGCTCGGTGAGCTTCATGAAGGCGTTGAAGGCGTCCGTGCGGAGCTGCTTCTCGTCCTTGCACTCTTCCTCAATGTCGACGATGCCAGAGGCGATCTCCTCGGGGGTCAGCGGCTCCTCGTCGGAGAACTCGTCAAAGTTCTCGGGGTCGCCCTGCTCCTTGAGGGACTCGATCTGGCGGGCGCACTCGGCATCGATCTCTTCCAGATCGGCGGCGAGCTCCTCGCGCAGGTCGTCGGCGTCGGCCTCGCGGGCCTCATAGTCAACCTCGGTGATGATGTAGCTGGCAAAGTACAGAACCTTCTCGAGGTCCTTGGACTTGATGTCGAGCATACGGCTCATCGGGAAGCTCGTGGGGCTCTTGAAGTACCAGATGTGGGACACGGGAGCGGCGAGCTCGATGTGGCCCATGCGGTCGCGACGCACCTTGGCCGAGGTGACCTCGACGCCGCAGCGCTCGCAGACGATGCCCTTAAAGCGGATGCCCTTGTACTTGCCGCAGGAGCACTCCCAGTCCTTGGCGGGACCGAAGATCTTCTCGCAGAACAGGCCATCCTTCTCGGGCTTGAGGGTACGGTAATTGATGGTCTCCGGCTTCTTGACCTCACCGTGCGACCAGGAACGGATCTGGTCGGCGGAGGCAAGGGAGATCTTTACCGAGTCAAAATCAGTAGCTTCGAAATCTGCCACAGTCAACTACTCCTTATCAGTGGTCGTGGCGGCGACAGCCTCGGGTGCCTCGGCGGTCTCGGCATCCTCGGCCTCGACGTCGGCGTCAACGCCGGCGAGCGCAGCCAGGTCGTCGAGAGCGGAGGTCTCCTCGGCGGTCACGGGGGCGGAGGCGTCCTCGTCGGCATCGTGCATGGGCTCGATGTCCAGTGCGAGGGAGCGAATCTCCTTGACGAGAACCTTGAAGGACTCGGGGATACCCGGGACCGGAACATTCTCGCCCTTGACGATGGACTCGTAGGTCTTGACGCGGCCCACGGTATCGTCGGACTTGACGGTCAGGATCTCCTGCAGGACGTTGGAAGCACCGTATGCGTACAGTGCCCAAACTTCCATCTCGCCGAAGCGCTGGCCGCCGAACTGGGCCTTGCCGCCCAGAGGCTGCTGGGTAACCAGGCTGTAAGGGCCGGTCGAACGGGCGTGGATCTTGTCGTCGACCATGTGGCCGAGCTTGAGGATGTAGGACGTACCCACGGTAATGGGCTCGCGGAACTCCTCGCCGGTGCGGCCGTCGAACAGACGGGTCTTGCCGCGCTCGTCAAGCTGGGTGACGAACTCGGGACGCATGTGATCGCCAAAGGCAGCGGTGGCCTTGTTGAGCATGTTCTTGTTGGCACGACGGATGACCTCGGCGATCTCGTCCTCCTTGGCGCCGTCGAAGACGGGCGTGGCGGTGAAGAACGGACCGGGGACGTACTTGTCGGAGTCGGCCTGCTCGGTATCCCAACCGCAGGCAGCAGCCCAGCCAAGGTGGCACTCGAGCAGCTGGCCGACGTTCATACGCGAAGGAACGCCCAGCGGGTTGAGAATAACGTCGATCGGGGTACCGTCAGCCATGTAGGGCATGTCCTCGACCGGCAGAACGTTACAAATAACACCCTTGTTGCCGTGGCGGCCGGCGATCTTATCGCCCTGCTGGATCTTACGACGCTGGGCGACGTAGACGCGCACCTGCTCGTTGACGCCGGGGGCCAGGTCGTCGCCGTTCTCGCGGCTAAAGCGGACGACGTCGATGACGCGGCCGTAAGCGCCGTGAGGCATCTTAAGGGAGGTGTCGCGGACATCGTGCGCCTTGGCACCGAAGATGGCGCGCAGCAGGCGCTCCTCGGCGGTCAGAGCGCTCTCGCCCTTAGGCGTGACCTTACCGACCAGGATGTCGCCAGGGCCGACCTCGGCGCCGATACGGATGATGCCGTCCTCGTCGAGGTTGGCAAGCATGTCCTCGGATAGGTTCGGGATCTCGCGGGTGATCTCCTCGGGGCCGAGCTTGGTGTCGCGGGCGTCGATCTCGTGACGGGTGATGTTGATGGTCGTCAGCAGGTCCTCGGCCACCAGGCGCTCGGACACGACGATACCGTCCTCGTAGTTAAAGCCTTCCCACGGCATGTAGGCCACGGTGAGGTTCTGGCCCAGTGCGAGCTCGCCGTGATCGGTCGAAGGACCGTCAGCCAGAGGCTCGCCCTGCTCAACGGTGTCACCGACGCGCACGAGCGGACGGTGGTTGATGCAGGTGGACTGGTTGGAGCGCTGGTACTTGGCCAGGTGATACTCGTCCATGCCGCCGGCATGCTTGACGATGATCTTGGCAGCGTCGGCAAAGATGACCTCACCGGCGTTCTTGGCCAGGGTGACCTCGCCGGAGTCCAGAGCGGCGCGACGCTCCATGCCGGTACCGACATAGGGAGCGGCAGGGTGAACCAGCGGCACGGCCTGACGCTGCATGTTAGCGCCCATCAGCGTACGCTTGGCGTCGTCGTGCTCGAGGAACGGAATCAGCGTGGCTGCAACGGAGAGCATCTGACGCGGCGAGACGTCCATGTAGTCGACGTCCTCGACAGGCACGTCGGCGGGAGCGCCGAAGGAGCCGTCGAAGTCGCGGGTACGGGCGATCACGGTGTGCGGACGAACGATCTTGCCCTCGGCATCGGTCGTGATGAACTCGTTGGTCTTGGGATCGAGCGGCGTGTTGGCCGGCGCGATGACGTGCTTCTCTTCCTCGTCAGCGGTCATCCAGTCGATCTGATCGGTGGCAACGCCGTTCTCGACACGACGGAACGGGGCCTCGATGAAGCCATACTCGTTGACGCGGGCGTAGAGGGCGAGCGAGCCGATCAGGCCGATGTTGGGGCCTTCGGGGGTCTCGATCGGGCACATGCGGCTGTAGTGCGAATTGTGAACGTCGCGGACGGCCGTCGGCACGTTGGTGCGGCGGCTGGAGCCGGACTTGTGGCCGGCAAGACCACCAGGGCCGAGTGCGGACAGACGGCGCTTGTGGGTCAGACCGGTCAAGGGGTTCGCCTGGTCCATGAACTGCGAGAGCTGCGAGGAACCGAAGAACTCCTTGATGGAGGCCACGATCGGGCGGATGTTGATGAGCGACTGCGGGGTGATCTCGTCGATGTCCTGGGAGCTCATGCGCTCACGGACGACGCGCTCCATACGGCTCATACCGATACGGAACTGGTTGGCGACGAGCTCGCCGACGGTACGGATGCGGCGGTTGCCAAAGTGGTCGATGTCGTCGACCTTGAAGCCCTGCTCGCCGGCAGCGAGGGACAGCAGGTAACGCAGCGTCGCGACGATATCCTCGTCGGTGAGCACCGTGACCTCTTCCTCGGTGGTGAGGTTGAGCTTCTTGTTGACCTTGTAGCGACCGACGCGGGCCAGATCGTAGCGCTGCGGGTTGAAGAGCAGGCCCTCGAGCAGGCTGCGGGAAGCATCCACGGTGGGAGGCTCGCCCGGACGCAGGCGACGGTAGATCTCGATGAGGGCGTCCTCGCGGGTGAGGGCGGTGTCGCGCTCCAGGGTGCGCTTGATCACATCGGAGTTGCCGAGCAGCTCGATGATGTCGTCGTTGGTGACGGCGATGCCAAGGGCGCGCAGGAACATCGTGGCGCTCTGCTTGCGCTTACGGTCGATGGAGACCATGAGCTGGTCGCGCTTGTCGACCTCAAACTCAAGCCAGGCACCGCGGGACGGGATGATCTGGGCCTTGTAGATCTGCTTGCCCGAATCCATCTCGGAGCTGTAGTACACGCCCGGGGAGCGGACGAGCTGCGAGACGACGATACGCTCGGTACCGTTGATGATGAAGGTGCCCTGATCAGTCATCATGGGGAAGTCGCCCATGAAGACGAGCTGCTCCTTGATCTCGCCGGTCTCCTTGTTGGTGAGACGGACGTCGGTCAGAAGCGGAGCCTGATAGGTCATATCCTTCTCGCGGCACTCCTCGACGGTGTGCGCGGGGTCGCCGAACTGATGCTCGCCGAAGGTAACCTCGAGAACATGGTTCTGGCTCTGGATGGGGCTGGATTCCTTGAACGCCTCACGAAGGCCCTCGTCCTTAAAACGCTCAAAGGATTCCCTTTGAACAGAGATAAGGTTGGGGAGCTCCATGGCCTCCGGGATTTTCCCGAAGCTGACGCGCTTGCGCTCAGTGGCAGTGTATGCGTAGGTCACCAGGTTTTTCCTCCTTCACGGAAATGCTCGGTGGGTTGGCGAGGCATAGCTTCGCCAGTTATCGCAACCTAATAGTTTATCAGGTACCGACCGTTGGGCAAGAAAAGCCTTGACGCAATTGAGTTTTTGGAGTAGCAAAGTTTTTCGATAGAAAAGGTGCAGGTAGATACGTATGTATCGAACACCTGTTCATATATTTTCTGTGAACGAGACTGCTGGTGCGGACCGCTGAGTGACGGAATGGCGGCGAGGGTCGATCAAGCGGAAACTGCGTCCCGTTTTGAGGCCTCAAACTGGGACGCAGTTTCCGATTGAGGGTAGCGCGCAGAGATGTGGTGTAAGAGGCG